>NZ_JAAHHE010000548.1:0-3254 GCF_010692525.1 Moorena sp. SIO3B2 | reverse complement strand
TCACTCCATTGGCGATGGGAATGGCAGCATAATCCGTCAACAACGACTGAATTATCTGGCGATAAAACTCTAGGTTATACATTGTAAAATCACCTCTTTAATGGCGTCATAAATAAGTAAGCATATGCGCTACGGGCAGGCTACGCCAACAGCTATCAGCACTCAGCAGTCAGCTTAAAAGAAGCGATCCGCTTGAACGCTGTTATCATAGCTTGCCTATAGCGTATGAGCTGAATGGTTACGATAGAACAATTCAGATTCCAGTGCGATCGCTGATAGTAGAGCCCTTGCCAAAGTAGTTTTATGATACTGTTCTTGATCCAGTCACTGTTCGGCTCTATGATGATGATGTGACGTTTGCCGACTCTTAATTTAACCAAGCTCATGGGTAATCTACGACAAAGCCAAACCAGAACGACACAAGCTCGAGATCAGTCTATAGTATCGGGAAGTAGGAAGCCAACATACCACCCAGTCGAGGAACTGCAAGGGATAATTGGTAACCGAGCACTGGGTAATCTAATTAAATCCCAGCCAGACTTATCTGGACAAGTTCATCGTTCCCAAGATCCTCTGCTGAGTAGTGTCTCCCCTGTGAGTGGGCAACCAATCCAGCGAATGCCAATGTTTAGGGGACTTTCCCATGAATTAAAGGGCAATTGGCAGCAGGGCAATCGAGTGCAGGCGAAGCTAACTATTGGTGAAGCTGGGGATAAATATGAGCTTGAAGCTGACCGAGTAGCATCGGAAGTAGTGGATCGGATCAACACACCAGTGACTAGTCACAGCAATCAACCAGACTCGATTCAAGCTCAAGGTCAGCAAGATGAACTGATGAGGAAGCCAAAGTTACAGCTTCAATCTGTAGAAGGTGGGATGGCGGCTACCCCAGAGTTAGAAAGCTCAATCCAACAGGCAAGGGGGTCGGGGATGCCGATCGCCTTAAGTATCCGGAAACCAATGGAACAGTCGTTTGGGGCAGATTTTAGTGGAGTCAGGGTTCACAATGATGCCCAATCTGACCAGTTGAATCAATCTATTCAAGCTCGTGCTTTTACTACAGGTAAAGATATCTTCTTTCGGCAGGGGGAATATAACCCTGGGAGTCGAGGAGGCCAGGAATTGATTGCTCATGAATTGACTCATGTGGTGCAGCAAACTGGGGGGAAAATCCAGTGTAAGTCTCCGAGTGATAGTGTGCCGAGTTCTCCAACGCTCCAGGTACACTTAGAGCAGAATAAAACTCTACAGCGGAAAAAGAGGGGAAACGCATCTAAAAGCACAATAATGCAGCGTTTAGTGAGAAATCTACTCGATGTATTGACAAGATGCGTTTCCCCAGCTGATAATAATTCTTTACCACCATACAAATTCTTGATTCAAAAGCACGAACTGCCAGATTGTAATCTTTGTTTATATTTCGGATATTACCATTACATGAATGGTGACGTGAATAAAGAAGAATTCATAAAAAAAGCCATTGAGCCTTATGTAGATCTAGGCATGTCGGAACAGGAAGCTTTAGATTTCTTTTACGACGGAAATGATCCAGGGTTATATAAGAAATTTGGTTTAAGTGAAGTTAGTTATGACAATGCTCTTAAGGGTGATCGATTAATTGTTGCAGACGTAAATAAAGGTCATTTCTATGCATTGATAAAATACAAGGGTATTTGGTGGAATTATGACAGTTATTTTCAGACTAATCCGACAAAGATAGGAGACGAAAAGGCTGCCATGGATTATTTAAACGATAAGGGACAAGCAGTTTGGGCATGAGCATTAGTGACAAGTTTAAAACTGGATAATGGTGCAGACCTGTTAAGAAGTGCGATCGCTCTTGTCAGGTGGGCAAATGGACATGATTCCTCAATTAAATTTCCAAACTATCATCATTTGCCCACCCTACCATGCTGATAGCTGATGGCTGACGGCTGATAGCTTATAAATTAACCAACACCATAGTCCGTATATTGCCGAAATTCTGGTGCTTGAAACCCCAGCACAATATCGTCCTTCGCTACCCCTCTCTCCACAAGTTTTTGGCCTATTCTCATTTCCGTCATATTTTGCTCAATCCAAATCTTTCCCTTCTTAATATCTAAATGTAAAACACAACCATAGACCCGCCGATAGCCATCCCATCCCACATTCATTACCTGGTAATGGTCTTGTTTGGTATCAAAAACCGTGTAGCAATCAATCACCCCATTGGCGATGGGAATCGCAGCATAATCCGTCAACAACGACTGAATGATCTGGCGATAATACTCTAGGGTATCCATTGCACAATTACCTCTTGAATGGGGTCATAAATAAGTAAGCATATGCGCTACGCGCAGGCTACGCCAACAGCTATCAGCGGTCAGCAGTCAGCATAAAACAAGCGATCCGCCTGAACGCTGTTATCATAGCGTGCCTATAGCGTATGAGCTGAATGTAACCCATAGAACAATTCACATTCCAATGCGATCGCTAATAGTAGACCCCTTGCCAAAATAGTTTTATGGGTTACATTCAGCAGTCAGCAGTCAGCAGTCAGCCTTGGCCTTTGGTTGATAGTGGAATTGCCTTGGTTTGATGATACAGATCTTGTAGCCAAAAGCGAGTGGGGTGAACACCCGCAGTGCCATTCGGCTATATCATGATGATGTGACTGTTAAAGATTTAGTCAAGCTCATGGGTAATCTACGACAAAGCCAAACCAGAAAGACTCTAACTCGAGATCAGTCTCTTGTATTAGGAAGTAGAAAGCCAACATACCACCCAATCGAGGAACTGCAAGGGATAATCGGCAACCGAGCACTGGGTAATCTAATTAAATCCCAGCAATACAAATCTGGAGAAGTTCATCGTTCCCAAGATCCTCTGCTGAGTAGTGTTTCCTCTGTTAGTGGGCAACCAATCCAACGTCAGCGAATGTTTAGGGGACTTTCCCATGAGTTAATGGGCAATTGGCAGCAGGGCAATCCAGTACAGGCGAAGCTAACTATTGGTGAAGCTGGGGATAAGTATGAGCTTGAAGCTGACCGAGTAGCATCGGAAGTAGTGGACCGGATTAACGCACCAGTTTCTAGTTTGTCAACTCAACATCAGTCGATTCAAGCTCAAGGTCAGCAAGATGAATTGATGAGGAAGCCAAAGTTACAGCTTCAATCTGTAGAAGGTGGGATGGCGGCTACCCCAGAGTTAGAAAGCTCAATCCAACAGGCAAGGGGGTCGGGGATGCCGATCGCCTTAAGTATCCGGAAACC
>NZ_JAAHHE010000547.1:0-3258 GCF_010692525.1 Moorena sp. SIO3B2 | reverse complement strand
CATTACTTGTTAGTTTTCCAAAGCGGCGCTCAAGCTGTCGCAATAGTAAGCTTCTTTCACCTTCTAATCTGCCCTCTTCTCTGCCCTCTTCTCTGCCCTCTTCTCTGCCCTCTTCTCGTCCTTCTTCTATTCCCTCTTCTCGTCCTTCCCTTTTCGCTAGACTCAATGCACCTCGCCTATCCTCCCAGAACATCTCCTGTTTGCGGATCTTTTCCAATTCTGACACACTCAACCCCGCTTGATTGGCTATAGTTAAAGCTTGTTCCAGCTGTGGTATTTCCCTCATCTGATCAGGAATAACTTCTAAGCTGGGAGCATCTTTGATAAAATAGATCCACTTATCTACCAAACTTTCTAACTCTTCCAGCTGCTTAGTAAATTTGGGAAGTTCCACAAACACCATTTTTAACTCATTTTCCTGATAAGGCAAGTGGTCTTCTTCTTCTTGAAAGTAAAAACTGCTAATGACTTTCTCTGTTGAAGGGAACAGCTTAAAATCAGTGATAGTTAAAGCAATGACCGGATTGAGATCGAAATATCCCTGTCCGGATTTAAGTTGATTCCCGTAGGTTTTGCACAAATTATAAACGACTCGCTTCTCGAAAGCCTCTACATTCCAGAGTTGCATTTCAATGATAACAGTCGTTCCATTCTCTAATACTGCCTTAACATCCAGATAGGTGTCTTTTAAATCAACCACATCCCCCGCACTGTAGGGGTCAATAATTTCTAAATCCTGGATGACAGAATTACCGGAGTAAATCATGGCATTAAGGAAGGAAATCAGAATATCTTTACTCTGATCTGATCCAAAGATTTTCTTGAAAGCAAAGTCAGTTTTAGGACTAATGAATCTCATGGTTTTACAGGGTTAATTAAACCGTTTAGTTGTTAGTTAATTTTTTGTAAGCATTCAGCTATTAGCTAATGCGCTACGGAACTTTTGAATAAAAAAGGTAAGGATTGGTTTAATCTGAGTTAAGTCCCAGCGTCGTTCGCACAGCGTGGCCATTCGCGTAGCGTGGCCGTTCGCGTAGCGTGGCCAAAAGGCCAAAAGGCCAAGGCCAAAGCCTGTGCCACTGCTGACTGCTGCTGAACGCTGAACGCTGACTACTGAATGCTTATAATTTATTTACCTTTATAGTAACAGTTTTGGCTGGGCTTGTTGGCACCATAATTAGTTATATAGCGAGCGCTTTTCAAAAAGGTGATGGACAAATTTTGGCGTTGCATAAATACGGGATTATTTTAATAGTTTTGTGGCATGGGCATCTTGCCGTGCCATGGGTATCTGGCTGTGGAACGGGCATCTTGCTGTGGAACGGGCATCTTGCCTGTTTCATTTTTCAGGTGCGCAGGATGCCCATGCCACTCATATTAATCCCTTGATTCAGAAGCGATGCAGCGCGGTCTTGGGGGTTTCCCCCATGAGCGACTGCATCAAGACAATGCCGTATCCCCAAGAGAGATCCGGTGGGTTGCTGAAAAGCCAGGATTGATAATCGTGATTTTTTTGGCATCATGGAAGTAGCTCCTATTTAGGTGGGAGGAAAACCGCGCTGGAGATGATTAACGGCCATGACCAGCGCGGTTATTAGTTTCAGTCGTCACCTTCTATAGTATAGATAAATCCTCAAAAAAATGCAAGGGTAAATAAAAATATTTTACATTGATTTACAATTAGTTTTATTAACAATTTATAGACTCAATTATGTATAATTTATTGACATAATTTTTTTAATTAACTGAGCTACAAATTCTTGGTTTTTAGGGAGCAGGAATCCCCTCTAACTCCAGGGCTGTTTCTTGCGTCGGACTCAAATGTAATTGGTGGGGAGGTGGGGAGATAGGGAGATAGGGAGATAGGGAGTAGGGAGTAGCGATGCATCGCTATTCTAACCTTAATTTTTATCATTAAGATTAGTTTATTGATCATAAAATGTGGAGCTGAAACTTTTATTTGATGGTGCTTTCGCCAGAAGCCGTTAAAAGTCAGCTTATAACCACAAGTACGGTAGAGCCAGCAGGACTTACAAGAAATCTAACCAACAGCAAATCCATCATATTGACGCTTGAACTACCCCACCCTTTAGAGGGATGGGGATTCCCAGGCACAGTCGTGCGCGACTGTTGTCTCCGTGGGCGTAACTTTCCTTCGCACCGAAGGTAGCTGGGCAGGGTCAATTCCCAGTTTTTTGAGACCCTTATTTCTGATATTTACTCCGCCATTTATATCAGCATCATCGTGATACCCACATTCAGTACAGACAAATTTCTCCCCACTTCGGTTGTCTGCACTGGTGTGATGGCATTTTGGACATTCTTGGGATGTATGTCTGGGGTTTATCTTGATTACTGGAATGCCTGACTTTGCAGCCACGACTTCTACCTTTTTGATCAGTTCTCCCCAGGCAGCATCAGAGATCACACGGTTGAGCCCCTTTTTAGCAGATTGTCCGTTGTGATCATAACCACCATTTTCATTGGGCTTAGGCTTACAACGGGATTTCATTCCCCTGATATTTAAATCCTCAAATATCAGGGCGTCTGTGCCATCGGTTAACTGCTTTGCAATCTCCCAATGGCATGCAGAACGCTTGTTGGTTATTTTCTCGTGTAAATAGGCAACCTTACCAAATAATTTCTTGCGATTATTAGATCCTTTTTTCTTTCGACTTGCAGCTCTTTGCCTGAGTTTTAAACGTCTTGCTTGACGCTTAAATTTATTGGTATTAGCCGGATTTACGATAGTCTCCCCGTCAGAAGTACTAACCAGCTTTTTAATCCCAAGATCACATCCCTTAACACGATCTGGTCTAATCTCGTTGGCTGTTTTAACCGGAGACAATGGAACTGACTTGTTTTCAATTTGAAGACTGACAAACCAACCCCGAGATTTTCTGCGTACGGTTACAGATTTTATGGTGAAACCGTCTGGTATAGGACGGGAATTGTAAAAGCCCATCCAGCCAATCCCAGGTAAATAGATTCCATCGCCGTCTAGTTTTACCTGACCCGGGGAATATTTGAAGCTCCGATAGCGAGAACGCCTCTTAGGTCTAGGGTACTTAGCCTCCCCTTTAAAGAATTTTGTGAAAGCAGTATCCAACTGTCTTAACATTTGTTGTAAAACAGTTGAGTATTAAACTAAGCCGCAGAGTTACCTCTGCGACTCGTCTCCAAAACCGTACGTGACAGTTTCCCGTCATACGGCTCCTCATGATAGGAACACACTTTCATTGGTACCTCCACATTAGA
>NZ_JAAHHE010000546.1:0-3274 GCF_010692525.1 Moorena sp. SIO3B2 | reverse complement strand
AACCATAATTAGACATAAATGATAGAACCCTTGTCAGTATTAGCCGGTTGGGCAATCCCGAAAATAGGGGAATCGTTGTTAGAGATTGTTTCGGGACAAGGATGGGATAGCTTAAGTCAAGCTCTGACTAAAAGCGATGTAGAGAAGGCAATCAAAGCGGGCGAAGCGGCAGTTAAAGAATGGGAAAAACAACGGGATCCGAGCCAGCGCTTATTTTTTCACGCTAGACCGGATGGCTGGAATGGAGTTAATAATTTTTTGCGCGACTATTTTACTAATTCTGCTGTTTTGGCGGAATTACAGAAACCGCTACTTAATCACGGTAAGCCTGATCGAGAGATTTTAAGCACGGTATTTCAACAGCAAGGTGAAGCCAATGACATTAAACTGAATCAAGATAGTATTAAGCCTTGGATAGAGAAATTTATTAATGCTTATTTTCAGCAGACCGATACTTATCTAAAATTTCAGGTAGCTAAACAGGATTATTGTGAGCAGTTAGCTAACTGGTTTGATGATGTTAAATTTGCTGGCATTGCTGTGCCTGGGCAAGAAGTAGAAAAATCCGAGAAGTTAGCCCAAATCTTTGTAATGCCAGATGTGGTGGAAGACGTATCAACTGTTGGCGCTTGGGAACGGGATTTGTTAGCAGCTGGTAGTGGGGAAAAGTCAGAAATAGCACTATTAGCAAAGACGACTGGCCGCAAATTATTGGCGGAGCAGTTATTGAGCCAAAGTCAATCAAGACGAGTAGTGATATTGGGTGCGCCAGGCTCCGGAAAAACCACCTTGATGAGTTATTTTGCAGTAATGTTGGCTCAGCAAAATCCTGAGATTTTAGGATTAGATGCTGATACGGACTGGCTACCGATTTTAATTAGGATGCGAGATTTTGCGATAAATCTCGATAAAAGCCTGATCGACTATGCTCGGGTATTTGCTGAAAACACGATGTCAGTGAAACCGTTACCAGTAGGATTTTTTGAGCATTGGTTATCTGATGGGAGGGCGTTGATATTGCTAGATGGTTTGGATGAAGTGCCAGAAGAGGCTAAACGGAATGATGTAGTCAGGCGGATTGAGAATTTTTTGGGACAGTTTGACAGAAATCGCGCTATTATTACATCTAGACCGGCTGGTTATCGACGCGACTTTTTCCACACTGAGGAATTTCCCCACTATCAAATTGAACCCTTTGATGACCAGAAGATTTCGGCATTTATTGATAACTGGTATAACAGCAGGTTTCAAGATCAAGCCGAAGCTGAAAGGCGCAAGCATAGTTTACGAAAGGCGCTGGATGATAATGACAGGATTAAGCTATTGGCACGGAATCCGTTATTGTTGACAATTATTGCATTGATTCATCGGTATCAAGCTATATTACCTAAGGAACGGTTTGAGCTTTATAATTGTGCTGTCAAGACGTTGTTAACCTCTTGGGATGCTAACAAAGAAATCAGCAGTCATGGAATATTTAAGTATCTAGATTTATATGATTTACGCCGATTGATGGAATTGTTGGCTTATTGGATTCATACTCAGGGAAATGTTGGCAATAATGAAGGTGGCACCTTGATTAACCAAGATGAGTTGATTGATCAGTTGAGTCAGCAGATTAAAACCTTGAAGCAGGTGCAGTTATACCAAGCTGAAGAAGAAGCCGAAGCATTTGTAACCTTGATTCGCGATCGCACTGGTTTGTTGAATGAGCAAGGGCAAAATTGTTACGCTTTTGTCCATAAGACCTTTCAGGAATATTTGTGTGCTGAAGAGATTGACTATCAGGCGGATAATGAGGGAGATTTTGAGATTGTTTTGAGTCAGATTCGGGAGCATTTGCATGACTCCCACTGGCGCGAAGTGTTATTATTGCTGATAGCACAGCAAAAACCGAAAAAGGCAGCGAGGGCGATTCGGGCAGTTTTGAATAATACTAGTAACTATGAGCAGTGGTTGCATCGTGATTTGTTGTTTGCTGGTAGTTGTTTGGCAGAAGACCCGAAAAATTTGCTTGGTGCTGATCGTGGGTTGGTGCAAAAGATTTTGGAGCGGTTGTTTGAGTTAGAGCTGAGTAGTCAAGAGCGGGTTGGGGAGAGGGTTGATGAGCAGGTTTTTAATATAATTTGTAGTTTATATGAAACTGATTTTGAAGCACAGGTATTGGAATTATTGGAACAGGAATTGGCCGTAGGCCACGCTACCCAAACGAATCGAATTGATGACTGGCGATTGCTGAAGTATCGAGCTGAGTTCGGGGAAAAAGATGAGGTAATTACAATATTGTTGACACGGCTAAAGGATGATGATTCTGATGTGCGTTGGAGGACAGCCGATGCTTTGGGTGAATTGGGCAATAGCTCAGAAACCGTAGTCAACGCCCTCTTAGCAAGGTTTCAGGATGAGAATTATGATGTGCGTTGGAGGGTAGCCATAGCCTTGGGCGAATTGGGCAATAGCTCAGAAACCGTAGTAAGGGCTCTAATCGCACGACTTCAGGATTCTGATGCTAGTGTGCGTGAGAGGGCAGCTGTGGCCTTGGGCAAATTGTGCAATAGCTCAGAAACCGTAGTAAGGGCTCTAATCGCACGGCTTCAGGATCCCGATGCTGATGTGCGTGGGGGGGCAGCCTATGGCTTAGGCAAATTGGGCAATAGTTCAGAAACCGTAGTCAACGCCCTCCTAGCACGGCTTCAGGATCCCGATGCTGGTGTGCGTGGGGGGGCAGCCGATGCCTTGAGCAGATTGGGGAATAGCTCAGAAACCATAGTCAACGCCCTCCTAGCAAAGCTTCAGGACCCCGATGCTGGTGTGCGTCGGTGGGCAGCCTTGGCCTTAGGCAAATTGGGCAATAGTTCAGAAACCGTAGTCAAGGTCGTCCTAGCACAGCTTCAGGATGATGATTCTCGTGTACGTCGGTGGGCGGCCATAGCCTTAGGTAAATTAGGCAACAGCTCAGAACCCGTAGTCAACGCCCTCCTAGCAAGGCTTCAGGATGAGCATTATCGTGTGCGTCGGTGGGCAAGCGAAGCCTTGGGCAATTTGGGCAAAACATCGAATCATGTTCTCCCTACTGTGATTGAATGGATTGAACAACACCAAGATTCCGACTATGTGGGCAGTGGTATTGATGTGCTGTGGGATTTGGTTGTAGGTACGGAATAGGGAGTAGCGCTCTATGTTATAGTTTTTAGGCATAATAATCTTATCCCAACAATCAACTGATCGCAATCCCCTCACGACCATGGAACAGTCGCCATCCCTGGAGCATGCC
>NZ_JAAHHE010000545.1:0-3288 GCF_010692525.1 Moorena sp. SIO3B2 | reverse complement strand
TCTGCATCGCTGGCGACAGGTCAAAACTCAGGAGAAAGTACGAAGTCTAAAGTATTAAACCTAAGTTGGTATGTTGTTGATTTGGTGAACATATAGTCAAGGATCATAGGGCTCTTGACTATTACAAAAAATCATTCGGTCAAGCATTGGAATTAACCAGGACTTGACCGAATTTTTTTTTAAGTATTTAGCTATCAGCTGTCAGCTGTCAGCTGTCAGCTATCAGCTATCAGTTAGCAGGGAACAGGGAACAGGGAACAGGGAACAGAGAACAGGGAAGAATATTTAGATGTACTTCAAACTTACTAAAAAACTCAACAGCACTAATCAAGACTTAAAACTTAATTGCGACAGTGCAATAGTTTTTTAAAACCATCCACATCACCCACATCACCCCTAGCAGTAATGCAATAGTTTTTCTAAACTTCCACCCTTACAACGTGTTAAACCCCCATAACCCTTTGCATCTTTTCAAAAATCCTGTTAAAATAACAATATCGTTAAAGCAATGGTTTTTCGGCCATGATGATTTCTACCGCACAAGCTGCTAAATTACTAGGTGTCTCTGCTACTCGCGTCCGTTTCCTTTTGAGCAAAGGCAGAGTCAAAGGAGCTTATAAAGTGGGTAGAACTTGGGTAATTCCTTTATTTGATGGCATGCCAGTGGTCACCCCCGGCACTCGTGGACCAAAGCGGAATTGGTCAAAGCGTACACAGTACACTAAAGCTGTGATCCACGTTAATCAAAAAGTGATTCGCCAAAATCACAACACTGGCGAACGCAATCCAGTGATTACCGTAAAACGCGGCACTAAAAATATTTATGGTCATACGGTCGAAGTGAATGGCCCTTGTCGGGTGATGTATCGCCCAGATGATCCCCTAAATTGTGGAGCACGGGTATGGATTGAGACTATTTCTGATTTTAAGGTGAGCTGAGCCAGGTCTAAACTATCGAAATGGAGCAAGAGGACTGCGACCATAATCTTTGTATGGCGCGTATGGGGAATTGCGACCAACAAAAAAACGAAGCAACCTGGATATCACCTCTCAATCCTTGATGTATATAAATCTAACTGAGCAACACAGCCAGATAGACTTATGATACAGTGTTAGTATGCTTACGCTTACCTACGAATTCAAACTGATTCCCTCTCAGGAACAGATTGCCATGATTGAAGATATGTTGGCGGTCTGTAGGAAGGTGTGGAATTACGCACTTAGAGAAAGAAAAGACTGGATCAACAGTAGGAAGTGTGCAGTTAACTGTTGCTCATTGCAACAAGAATATATCATTCCGGCGGATGCCTCTTATCCAAATTACAATGTACAGGCAGCAAATCTAACCAAGGTAAAGAAAACTAACCCTGAACTCAAAAGAACAAATGCTCAAGTTTTACAGCAAGTTTTGAAGACTTTAGAGCGAGCATTTAACAACATGAAAAAACGGAGTTACGGTTTTCCTCGCTTTAAAAACAAGTACCGAATGCGGTCATTTGTATTTCCACAGTTTAAGGTAAATCCAGTGACAAATGACTGGATTAAACTTCCTCAGATTGGGTTGATAAAGATCAGGTTATCACGACCAATTCCAGAGGGATTCAAAATCAAGCAAGTGAGGGTAGTTAGAAGAGCCAGTGGTTATTTTGCAATGTTGACATTACAAAGTGATGTTAGTGTTCCTGATACAACTGTTTGGGGTCATCCTTTAGGGATTGATGTCGGACTTGATAAGTTCTTAGCGACTTCTGATGGGGAGTTAATTGAACGTCCCAAATTCTTAAGCAAGCTACACGGCGAGTTGAAATTACTGCAACGTAGACTGAAGTTAAAAAAGTTGGGTTCAGCAAATCGACATAAACTCAATCAGAAAATAGCAAAATTTCATCAAAAAATCTCAGATACTCGAAAAGACTATCACTTCAAGTTAGCACATCATCTGTGTGATCAAGCTGGCATGATATTTGTGGAAGACCTTGACTTTAGAACCTGGGCAAAAGGGATGTTAGGGAAACACACTCTTGATGCTGGGTTTGGTCAGTTCTTTAATATTCTGGCTTGGGTTTGCTGGAAACGAGGGGTGTATTTTGGCAAAGTTGATTACAGATATACCAGTCAAATTTGTCCAAATTGTGGGACGCATACAGGCAAAAAAGACTTGTCTGAACGTATTCATAAATGCCTTGAATGCCAGTACGAAATCAACAGAGATGTTGCAGCCGCGAGAATTGTTTGTCAACGTGGTATCGCTGCGGTCGGGCAGATCGTGGAAGAAATTGACTGTGTAGGCGGGCTACCGGGGGTTGATCACAACCTAGGCAAGTGCTGTAAAAGCAGTAAACCCAAATTGTGAAATTTGGGAATCCCAGCTCCTTTGGAGCCGCTACGCGAACGCTATAATCTCCGATTTAGCGAGGGAGGATGTCAAGAACCAGATGTCATCGTTTTAGACAAGCAAAGGGTTAGTGATAACGAACCACGGTGGGAAAAGGAATCGATTATCACACGGGGGTCTTCTGTTCGTTTAGTTGTAGAAGTGGTTTCAACAAACTGGAGCGACGACTACGCTTTGAAACTGGAAGATTACGAGTCTTTCGGAATTGCTGAATATTGGATTGTTGATTATTTAGGTTTAGGCGGTCGGCGATTTATCGGCAATCCTAAACAACCTACTTTATCGGTCTACCAATTGATAGATGGCGAATATCACGTTAATCAGTTCCGAGGAGCGAACCGTATCCTATCGCCAACCTTTCCAGAATTAAGGTTAAATGGTGATCAGGTTTTTCAAGCGATCGCTTAATCGGCTTTGTTTCCTCTACCACCACACCTCCCACACCATCCATACCATCCACACTATCCACACTCTTCCCCGGTGAGGATCAAGCCTCCTGACTGGCTTGGGGGAAAATAGTGAGCTAATTTTGAATAACCTAAATCGGTATTGTAACAATATGAATTTAAGATTTGGTTAATTAAAGGTAAAATCAGGTGGACATTGGGAGTATAGATAGTAATTCAGATGCTCAAAGTAGGAACCTTAGTTCGAGTGATTTATCCTGATTATGTTGCAGGTCTTTCGGGTCGTATTGAAGCACAGGAAGAATCCGGTCGTTGGATAGTCAGATTAGAGGAAAATCCCTTTGAGCAGAATGATCAAGCATTTATATTATCTCTAGATGAGTCAGACTTTGAAGTAATTAAGCCTCCTTCATCCTAGTCAAGCTAGTTATCATATTTTCTAGTGATCAGATTTTCCATCTCCACCAACCATGAAACACCAGATAA
>NZ_JAAHHE010000544.1:0-3295 GCF_010692525.1 Moorena sp. SIO3B2 | reverse complement strand
GTAGATCATACATTGTGGGTAGGATTTCTTTCGGGGGTCGGGGTGGATCTGTTTGTTGATACATAAGCAAAGGGAGTAGGGAGTAGGGAGTAGGGAATAGGGAATAGGGAATAGGGAATAGGGAATAAAATTCCCACAATTCCTACACGGATTGTTATAACTTCGATTTTAGATATTAGATTGATGATTGGGGGCAGGTTGGTGCGCCCCTACTCGTGGATTCGCGCTACCCTTTGGTTTGGCCAAAGTGCGATCGCTCTTGTAGGGTGGGCAAATGGGCATGATCACTGATCAAGTTGCCAAAGTATCATAGATTTGCCCACCCTACCCTACCGAATGCGATCGCCTCTGTTATTGGTTGGGTTTGTGTATGCTGATATTCGGTACGTTAGGCTTCGCGCTTGACACCCTACAGAATCTGATCAAGCTAAACTAGAAAAAACCTGCAAATTATCAAGCAATTATGCTCAAAACCTCAGCCTTTCAGCAAGCGATTGAAACCGTTGAAAAATTGTCCTTAGAAGAGCAAGAGATATTACTCGATACTCTTCTCAAAAGATTCCATCTACAACGGAGAGGAATACTAGTGAAAGAAATTAAAGAAATTCGCCAAGAATTAGCCGAAGGAAAAGTGAAATTTGGCTCAGTTGATCAATTTCTAGAAGAACTTGATCAACTATGAAAATTGCTTGGACACCCCAATCACTACGAGCTTTAAAACGAGTAATTCGTAAAAGACCAGATTTTAGACCGCTAATTGAGAAAACGCTGCGTCAGTTAGCAGAAGATCCCTTTCATTCTAGCTTACACACTCACAAACTTAAAGGCGATTTATCTAATATCTGGTCATGTTCAATTGACTACAGCTACCGTATTTTATTTGAATTTATCGAAAATCCTGACGATCAAGAAGAAGCTATTTTGTTGCTTAATTTAGGTTCTCATGATGAAGTCTATTAGTATGATAGCACCTCTTGTAGTGTGATAGCCGTTGGTAGTGCGCCCCTACTCCTGGATTCGCGCTAACCCTTGGTTTTGCCAAAGTGCGATCGCTCAAGTCGGGTGGGCAAATGGAAATAATAACTAATCTAATTACCAAAGTATCATAGATTTGCCCACCCTACCCTACCAAATGCGATCGCCCTAATGAGGTACACATGATTTTTTCTATATTACCTCTTATTACTCTACTGCTCCGAAGTCCCTGCTCCGAAGTCCCTGCTCCGAAGTCCCTATTCCCTATTCCCTGTTCCCTTGCTATAATCCATGATTAACCAAACCGAGGCTTTCCCTCCCAACCCCCAATTTCACCAACTCTTTCTGCTGTTACAGCGCTTAGACCGACTGCTAGAAAGAGCTCTAGCTGCTGCTCAAGTTACCTATGGTTCCATGGCTGCAACTAATCCCTATCGGGGGATGCAAGTTGACCAGGAAGAAGTGGAACAGTTGATGACTCGGCCACCAGGAACACCAGTATTGCAGGTAGATACAGAAACATCACAGGAGTTACCCTCTGATGCTATCCTGGCAGGCTCTTCACTAGCATGGCTGCAAGAAACCTTTGCCCTCTCTGCTTTCGATGTCGATATTATTGCGATCGCACTCGCCCCGGAACTAGACCGGCGCTATGAACGAATTTATACTTATCTCCAAGACGATATCCGGTGTAAACGACCCACTGTGGATCTCGTCCTGAATCTGCTCTGTCCAACTGGGGAAGCGAAACTGGCGCGCCGTAGTCACTTTACCCCGGAAGCTCCTCTCCTACGTCATAGTCTACTACATCTGGTCTCGGACCCTAATCAGCTCCAGCCTACTCTGCTGGCTCACAATCTTAAACTGGATGGGCTAGTCCTGACTCTGCTGTTGGGAGAAACAGGATTAGATCAGCGACTAAAACCCTTCTGTAGGTTAATTGAGCCTACTATTTCCCTGGAAGACTTGCCCTTACATCAGGAAGTAAAGCAGGCTTTATTAACAATAGTTGTCGAAGATTGGCAAGCAAGCAAACCCTTGGCACTGTATTTTGAGGGTGCAGATACTAGTGGTAAACACCGTAGCGCCCAAGCTCTGGCCAGGGCTGTGGAAGCACCGTTGCTAACAGTAGATTTAACTCGGATTGTAGAAGCCAAAGCTGAGTTGGAGCTAACCCTGAAACTAGCTTACCGTCAAGCCTGGTTTCAGAAGGCTTTGCTTTACCTAGAAGGACTAGAAACTCTACAACAAACTATAGAAAGTTCCGAGAATTCCAGTCAATATCTATCTCTGCTAAGAATCATAGCAAACCATCAAGGAATTACTATCCTCGCTGGTGAAAAACCCTGGAAACCAGAGAAAACTATCGCAATCGGAATGGTTACTGTTCCTTTTCCCATCCCTGAGTTTAGTGTTCGTCGTTGTTGCTGGCAGAATCAACTAACTGCAGCTGGTATTTCCCTAGATGGACCAGAGCTAGATGCTTTATGCGATCGCTTCCGCCTCAATTCCGAGCAAATTACCGATGCCGTGATTGATGCCTGTAATCGAGCCCGTTGGCGCATTGCCCAAAACACCTCCCCCACTCCTCCCACTTCCCACACTCCCCATCAAAAACCAACCTTGTCCGAACTATTTGCAGCAGCTCGTGCCCAATCTGGTCATGAACTAGGTTCCTTGGCACGTCAAATTCAGCCTAAGTACAGCTGGGATGATATTGTCCTGCCAGTTAATCAAAAGGCTCAGTTGCAGGAAATTTGTAATCAAGCCAAATATCGACAGCTGGTGTGGGAAGAGTGGGACTTCCAGAGCAAGCTTTCCCTGGGCAGAGGACTGAATGTCATGTTTTCTGGCCCACCAGGGACTGGTAAAACCATGGCAGCGGAAATTATTGCCCACGAATTAGAGCTTGACCTCTATAAAATTGACCTGTCCCAAGTGGTCAGTAAGTATATCGGGGAGACAGAAAAAAACCTCAATCGCATCTTTACAGCTGCTGCCAATGCTAACGCCATTCTCCTGTTTGATGAGGCAGATTCCCTCTTTGGCAAGCGCTCTGAAATTAGCAGTGCCCATGACCGCTACGCCAATATTGAGGTTGGCTATCTCCTGCAAAAGATGGAGGAGTACGAAGGAGTGGCGATTTTGACTACCAACCTCCGCACTAATATGGACGATGCCTTTGTCCGGCGGTTACGTTTTATTATTGAGTTTCCTTTTCCTAATCTCAAAGACCGCCGCCGGATCTGGGAGCAAATCTGGCCTAGTCGTGTACCTCGCTCTGAGGAACTGGATTTAGATTTTAT
This sequence comes from Moorena sp. SIO3B2, assembly GCF_010692525.1. Taxonomy (NCBI): domain Bacteria; kingdom Bacillati; phylum Cyanobacteriota; class Cyanophyceae; order Coleofasciculales; family Coleofasciculaceae; genus Moorena; species Moorena sp. SIO3B2. The sequence continues at coordinate 14 of NZ_JAAHHE010000544.1, read as the reverse complement.
CGCCCGTCACTGCG
>NZ_JAAHHE010000543.1:0-3308 GCF_010692525.1 Moorena sp. SIO3B2 | reverse complement strand
ATGTAGCTCCACAGACAGAGACACAGAAGGTATTAGCAGAGATTTGGAAAGAAGTGTTGGGTATAGAACAGGTGGGAATACACGATAACTTCTTTGATTTGGGGGGTCATTCTTTGATGGCAACTCAAGTTGTGTCTCGGGTGCGACAAACTTTTGGGATGGAATTACTCCTGCAAAGTCTATTTAAGTATCCTAATGTGGCAACTCTGGCAGAGGAAATTGAGACTATGCTGATAGTAGCAAAAGATGTTCTCCAAAGTGTAGGGGAAGGTTCTGCAATACAACAAGAAGATGAGGAAAAAGGAGAATTATGAAAACTATTAAACAGTTATTGTTTGAGCTTCGTAGCCTAGGAATTAAGCTTTGGGTTGAGGAAGATCGCTTAAAATACAGTGCTCCAAAAGGAAAACTCACATCTATGTTACGTAGTGAGTTGGTTGACCGTAAGGCAGAAATCTTAAGTTTTCTACGTCAAGTTAAGCAAGCTACTAATACTATTGAAACTTTCATAGAGCCTATTGAACGAAATGGCAATCCTCCGCCGTTATCCTTCGCACAACAAAGGCTATGGTTTATTGAAAAAATGGCCTTGAGTAGCAACGCTTACAATATGCCATTAACCCTACATCTGGTAGGTAAATTGGACTATGTAGCCCTACAAAAAAGTCTTAACCAAATCATCGCTCGCCATGAAACCCTGAGAACCACTTTCAGTGAAATCAACGGCACACCAGTACAAATAATTCAACCCCCCTTTGAATTAGAACTACCCAGAAAAGACCTAAGTGGGTTAACACCATCAGAAGCTACTACGAAACTCCAACAACTACTCCAACAAGAAAATGAACTTTCATTCAATCTAGAAGTAGACCCCCCCATACGGGCTCAGTTGTTTCAACTAGGAACAACAGAACACATACTGCAAATTACATTACATCACATCGCTAGTGATGGCTGGTCACTGACAGTATTACCCAAAGAACTCTCGGCTATTTACACTGCCACACTGGCAGACCAATCATCTCCATTACCCCCACTACCAATACAATATGCCGACTTTGCAGTTTGGCAAAAGAACTACTTACTTGGTGTTACCCTCTCTAGCCAACTCAACTACTGGAAGCAAAAGCTCCTTGACCTACCCCAACTACAACTACCCACAGACCATCCCCGACCCCCAGTTCAAACTTTTAATGGAGCAGGTATACCCATAAACATACCAGCAGCACTAACATCAAAAGTTAAACAACTCACCCAAAAGCAGGGAACCACCCTATTTATGACCCTGTTAGCAGTATTCAAAGTATTGCTGTCTCGTTACAGTGGTCAAGAAAGCATAGCAGTAGGAACACCGATAGCTAACCGCAACCGCTCAGAAATAGAAGGGTTGATTGGTTTCTTTGTCAACTCCCTAGTCATGTACACAGACCTGGGAGGGGACCCGAGTTTCACAGAAATATTAAACCGAGTTAAACAAACAGCTCTAGAAGCTTATGGTCACCAAGACATACCCTTTGAGAAATTGGTAGAACAGTTGCAGCCAGAACGGGCACTATCGCAAAACCCGTTATTTCAGGTGATGTTTGCGGTGCAGCAGTCGGAAATCTTAAAACCATCCTTTAGCTTACCTAACTTAGAAGTAGGTTGGTATGAAGGGGCAGGAGCTGAGATGACAGTGAGGTTTGACTTAGAGTTACATCTGTGGCCAGTAGGAGAAGAAATCAAAGGATTCTGTGCCTATAACACAGACTTGTTCTCAGCCGAAACAATTAGTCGTATGCTGTCACATTACCAAAACTTACTATCAGCAGCAGTAGAGACGACCGAACGACCGATTAGCCAGTTGCCATTAATGACAGAGCCAGAGCTAGACCAAATACTGGTGGAGTGGAACAATACCAAAACAGATTATCCAAATCACAAATGTATCCATCAGTTATTTGAGGAGCAGGTAGAGAAAACCCCAGATGCAGTAGCAGTAGTATTTGATCAACAAAAACTGACCTACTCCCAATTAAACAATAAAGCGAATCAACTAGCCCACCACTTGCAAACCTTGGGAGTGAAACCAGAAATGCTAGTGGGAATATGTGTAGAGCGCTCAGTAGAGATGGTAGTAGGTTTATTAGGGATACTCAAAGCCGGAGGAGCTTATGTGCCATTAGATCCGAATTATCCAACTTCGCGTCTCCATTACATGATAGAAGATGCACAACTATCCATCATCTTGACTCAAGAAAAATGGCAACATCATCTATCGGACACAAAAGCATCTGTGATTTGTTTGGATACAGATTCCGAAATTATTAATCAACAGAGTCAGCAAGTGCCCGAAAATCAGGTAAAAGCTAATCAGTTAGCTTACGTTATCTATACTTCGGGATCGACTGGTAAACCAAAAGGGGTAAGTATTCATCATCAAGGAGTAGTTCGGCTTTTTAGCAACACCAACTATGTGCAACTGGATTCTACAGACCGAGTAGCTCAAGTTTCCAACACCTCTTTTGATGCAGCTACATTTGAAATTTGGGGAGCTTTATTACATGGAGCAGTGGCAGTAATAATTACCAAATCTGTACTCCTTTCTCCTCAAGAGTTTGTCAACTATATCAAACAAGAAAAAATTACTACACTGTTTTTGACAACAGCTTTATTTAATCAGCTAGCCTACTCAGTACCAGAAGCATTCAGTACCTTGAAACATTTGTTATTTGGAGGAGAGGCAGTAGACCCGAAATCAGTGAAACAGGTACTTGAAAAAGGGGCACCAGAAAGATTGCTTCATGTGTATGGACCGACAGAAAACACTACATTCTCTTCATGGTACAAGGTGAATAAAGTAGCAGAAGGAGCAACAAATCTGCCCATAGGTAAGCCTATATCCAACACCCAAATATATATTCTGGACTCAAATTTACAACCAGTCCCCATAGGAGTGCCTGGAGAACTTCATATTGGAGGAGATGGTTTAGCAATAGGCTACCACAACCGCCCCGAACTCACAGCCGATCAATTTATCCCCAACCCTTTTGAAGACTCAAAATTCACAAAAAAATTATATAAAACAGGAGACTTAGCACGTTATCTCCCAGATGGCAATATAGAATTTATAGGTAGAATAGACCACCAAGTAAAAATCAGAGGTTTCCGTATCGAAACAGGAGAAATAGAAGCAGTTCTTAATTCATATCCCATCGTTAAAGAAACGGTAGTATTAGCAAGAGAAGACAACCCAGGAGATAAACGTTTAGTAGCATACATAGTACCAGAAACCCAAACCACAACCACCTCCAACCGAGAACTATCAG
>NZ_JAAHHE010000542.1:0-3326 GCF_010692525.1 Moorena sp. SIO3B2 | reverse complement strand
TCAGAAGAGACATGCGATCGCATGTCTCTTCAATTGTATCGAGGCAAACGCTTAACAGTCGGACAGACTATCAATACTGAGGGGAAGCATTTCTCCGTTGATCGTCAGTCCTAATAACATCGGCTCTTGGGGTTCTATAAACTTGCCAGTCAGTACACAACGCTCTTTGCGCTCAGCGATCGCTTTAATGGTGGCTCTGATATCAGACTTACAAAATTGAGGTCGATAATCACCGGACTTGTGCTGGACATAGTTCCAGAGAATATCTCGAATCAGAGCTTGATACCCCTGACTGCCAGAAAGTTCTTTGAGTTTATCTTTCAACTGTCGCTCCAGGCGGATGCTGGTAACTTCCATATCAGTGGTTGAGTTTTGACGGGTGAGTGTAGGCATTAATTTTTTCCTCCAAATATCTGGACATTCCCGTAATACAAGTGTAGTATTTAAAAAGCGGCTTGAAAATCGTTTTTCACAAATTTCGCCTTCAAACATTTCATCTTCTATGAGTCATCATTTAACCTCCTCCACCAATTGCTCAGATATCAACTGCTTCGGCGGTTCGGGATTCGGGGCAATATGGGTGGAGCTTTTGTTTAGGGGCAAATATGACTCGATCGCACAGGGAACAGTCGAGTATAGAAGGCATGATTCACAACCAATCAATTGTCGGCCAGAGATCAATCTGAAACTAAATAGACACAGCGGGAGGTATAGGCGAACGCTAGCAGTACTGACATAGCAATCAGCCTACCCTAAAAAATCTTAAACGCCCCCGCTCCTGACAAACAGAAGCGGGGGTTTGGTTTATGAGGAGTCAATCCGTGACAAGCACAACTGAGGTGTTGAGGCAATCGGTAGTGGTTTTTTCCAAAAACTACTTACCCATTAATCGAGTCAATATCAAACGAGCGATTGCTCTGTTGGTTACCGGAAAAGCTGAACCAATCGATTTCTTTGGTGGTAAGGGCTACAAAGTCCGTTCCCCTAGTGTGGTGATCTTGGTACCAACCCATATCCGCTTGATAGTTACCGAAACCGAACCAACTTGGCGAGTTCCTCCAGTAAATCGGCGGGAGGTCTTAAGACGGGACAAGCATCGGTGCCAATACTGTGGCAGCACCAAAAAGCTAACCCTCGACCATGTCATGCCTCGGTCAAAAGGCGGGAAACACAGTTGGGACAACGTCGTTACGGCATGTGAGCGTTGTAACAGCCTTAAAGGCAACCGCACTCCCCACCAAGCGGGAATGAAATTACCCAGACAGCCCAAAGCACCCATGCATCCAGCTATTGCTTTTGCGGAACAGTTTTGGCGTCAACAGCAAATCAATCGGTTAGAGGAGGAAGTTACAGGTAATGCTGAAACTGATTTATACCGAAAATAGCTTTTATCTAGAGCGTTTGGCTCAATCCCTAGAAGAATGGGTAACAAAACGAACCCTTGTCTCGCTCCGTGCGGGTGCAAGTTTCTATATCGAACCCAGCACTGCGTCATTTTTGCTACCAGCTAACTTGCCCCACCTCAGGGAATTAGAGGTGTTTGTGGAGCAAGACAAAACCGATGCGATCGCATTATCGATTTGTGATGCGGAATATGTTGAAGTAAGCCTACAAGGCACCTGGCTAACGTCAGATCCAGAAGATGAAGAGGGAATTTTTGTAACAGCAATGAACTATGCTGTTGAGTTTTTTCTCTATCAGCTGTGGCAAGAGGCTAACCATCGGGCTTCTGTTCCGAAGGATTGATTAAGAGGCGCACTTAGGTGTGCCTCTTTTTTACAGTTTTCTTTTAACAGTTCTCTTTAAACTTCTCAATGTCGATAGGCACCGATTTCTGGTTGAAACGGTACCACTTCCTGGTGTACCTCTACCCCCAACTGCTCTAACATCCCTTGCAAAACTGGGTCAGGAGATAACCTTAAATAGCTAGCCGTTACTTCTAAAGGGACATGGCGATTACCCAAATGATAAGCAGCTCGCAGCAAATTCACCGGTTTTTTGGCAGTGACAGTCAGTACCGGTTCTGGTTTAGCAGCAATTCGGATCATCACCTTCGTATCTTCAGCTTCCAGTAAATCCCCATCCTGCAAGACACTGCCCCTAGGCAAACGCAAATACAAATTTTCACCATCCGCTGTTTCAAAGCGGTGGCGAGTTCGGGTACGCTCCTCGGCTGTCAAGGAGAGGGTAAAGCCGACTTTAGTATTCTGATTAGCTCTGAGGCGTTTCGTAAAGGTGAGCATGGGCAATTTACCATTGCTTAATTCAGACTTCTGTTTAAAACAAATACCAAGTGAAGTAGGGTGAGCAAAGGTAAGCTATCAGCTATAAGTTATCAGTTATCAGCTATCAGTTATCAGCTTTTTAATAAGCGATGCAGCGCGGTCTTGGGGAGGCAGCGCGGTCTTGGGGAGGCAGCGCGGTCTTGGGGGTTTCCCCCATGAGCGACTGCCGTGGTCTCCCCCATGAGCGACTGCCGTGGTTTCCCCCACTCGCTATTGCATCAAGACAACAGGTAAGCATTGGTTTAATCTCTGTTACGTCAGCACCTCAAGTAGCTAAAGGCTGACCGCTGACCGCTGACCGCTGACCGCTGACCGCTGACCGCTTTTGCCCACCCTACAAGCTTGACATATTGTCAATTTTGTTGTAAGCGAACTAGTTCATTGTGGATGCGCCGTTGTAACTTCTGATCCGATTGGGCGCTAACGGTAATGGAATTAAATCGAGATATGGTCAAGTCATGACTTTCAGCAATGGTTTTCGAGCGCTTACAGTAGTTTACAGCCAGATCTTGGATATTTCGACGTAGACCTGCGATGGTTTTTACTTGGGTGCAGTTAATTTCAGGAACTATCTTGTCTTTGTCTTTGGTTAATTCCTGAATATCCTCATAGACACCTTGACGATTTTGATCGATCGCCAGAACAGCTTTGGCGTAATTCTTCAATTCCTGACTCTTTACTGCATCTGACGCTACTGTGGGGATAGCTGCGGTGGGGTCAGGGTCTGGACTGGAAGAACATCCAACCAAAACCACTATCATTCCGGCAAGCCATCCCAAGGGATAGATAAATTTGTTCATTAGCCGTTTTCTGGGAGATAAGCGACCTGCAGTGGCTAGCCGAAAGCTGGATTAGCCTATTTTTTACTATTACTAGTGGCTAGCTATTATGGTTGTTTTCAAGGTAACTATACCACTATAGGTCTAAACTTGATTGATAATTCCCAGGTGTGCAACTCGTCTTACTGCTTGCCCAAGAGGAACGTTGAGACCCTTACGCTTTTCCCAAAACGATTTAATTATGGTTGACGTTATGGTTTAA
>NZ_JAAHHE010000541.1:0-3327 GCF_010692525.1 Moorena sp. SIO3B2 | reverse complement strand
GAAGTTTAGCGGGTGTAGGGATAGCTTACATTTTAGCTATCTGTCTAGCACAAGAACTGGGTCAACTCAAAGGCTTGACCCAACAGCTGTTAGAACTATTTACTCTGGGAACTATTGCGGATTTAGCTCCTTTAACCGGGATCAACCGACGTTGGTTAAAGCGAGGCTTAGGGTTATTGCCTCAATCTCAATTAGCAGGAGTTCAAGCATTAATCGAGATAACTGGGGTTAAAGATGACCAAAAATCCCTCAAGCCGGAGGATATTGGATTTAGACTAGGACCAAGAATTAACGCTATTGGTCGCTTATCGGATCCCCAAATTGTAATTGAACTGCTGACGACGACTGCACCCGAAGTAGCACTTGAGAGGGCAATGGAGTGTGAACAAGTTAACCAACGGCGTCAGCAATTGTGTGCTGATATTGAACAAGATGCGATCGCATTTATTGAGGATACTGGAATAGATTGGCAACAGAAGCGGGTATTAGTGATTGTCCAACCGAATTGGCATCATGGAGTGATTGGCATTGTTGCCTCCAGATTAGTAGAGCGCTATGGTGTCCCAGTCTTTATTGGAACCTATGAAGACGACGACCAACAACACATTCGCGGTTCAGCACGGGGCATAACTGAATTCAATATTTTTGAAGCCTTAGAGTTCTGCAAAGACTTACTCGGTAAATATGGAGGACACAAAGCAGCTGGTGGATTTTCCCTACCTGCTGAGAACTTAAGCGCCTTTGAAGAATCCCTGAGCAGTTTTGCCCATCAATCTCTAAAACCTGAACACCTCAAACCCCTAGTTGCTATCGACGCTAGTCTAGAGTTCTCTGAAATTACCTCTAACCTCTACCAGCAATTAGATCTGCTTCACCCCTGTGGGATTGGCAATCGGGATCCTGTCTTTTGGAGTGCCAATGTCCAAATCCTTGAGCAACGAGTTGTTGGTAAGGGACACATTAAGCTTACCTTGAATCAGGACAATCAACCAGTCACGATTCAAGCTATTGCTTGGCGTTGGGGGGAATACTTCCCTTTACCTCGGCGAGTGGATATTGCCTACAAGTTGCGAGAGCATCATTGGGAGGGCAACACAACCATTGAGTTAGAGTTAGTGGGTGTCCGTTTACCTGTGGCTACTACTACCTCAACCACCAAGAAAGCAGAATTTTATTACAATCAGCGCCGCTACACCTGTAGCCTTTGGGAATCTTTAAACGAACTAAGGATTAGAAACCCCGAAGGGAAAGTCTTAGCGATTCAGAAAGGACAACGCACTGGACTTTTGGGTACTAAACGGGAAGACGCTAAAGAAGTTAATGTCACTAAACCTCCCTACTACCCGTTGATCAAAGCAGCAACTCGTGCGTTGGGACTCAGTTGAACAAAATGTCTCGCGCAGTTTCCACCTAAATCGAAGATTATAGGTGGGGTTAGCGACACCAACAAAAAACACTACCTTTTCTTATTCTTTTGGCAATTCGATGAGGTAGCTACTGGGAGTTTGCTGTTTGGTGGTTAACTGAAGTTGAAATGCTACTCTACTAACATAGTATATTGTTTGAAATCTGAAAGATCTAATTAAACACTCATGACTAAACCACTTAACTTGATAGAACACCCTGAAGGAGGAAGATACCAGGAGGTATTTCGATCAAAGATTTCAGCTTTCTGGCAAAAGGAGCCCCACATCTCAATACGTAGTATGAGTGTGGGAGGAATTTTGCACAGAGTCTTTCGGCACAGGGAGGCGAGCTATGAAGCTTCTGAGTAATTCGGAGCAGGTCATTCCCCTACGATTGACCGTAGGTCACGCTACGCGAACAGCCTCTTCCTGTAATTGCTTTTTCTCAAAATTGGTCACTCTGACTACGAGCTTTTGATCTTTCATTATGGGTTGATACCTGTTGCCACGACTGTTATACTAATAGTAGGTCGAAAAACAGGAGAAATCAATGAGAACGGCGTACCAGTACAGACTAAGACTAACAAAATTGCAAGTGATGGAGATAGAAAGATGGCTGGACATGTTGCGCCACCAATACAACTATTTACTTGCTGACAGGTTTAGCTGGTACGAACAAAATCGCTGCTCTATTAACTCCTGTCCTCTTATTTGCCATTTGCCTGAACTTAGAAATAATCCTAATTACTTTTCACAGAAAAAAACTTTACCTCAATTAAAGAAAGATAGGCACTGGTACAAAGCTATTCATGCCAATGTACTACAAGACTGCGTCAAGAAGGTTGATTTAGCCTTTAAGAGATTCATAAAAGGTGACTCTAATGGCAAGAGAAGTGGCAAACCCAGATTCAAGAGTAAGAACAGGTATAAGTCTTTAACTTTTTCTGCTTTTTCCAAAAACCCTATTCAAGGGAACAGGTTGAACCTTCCTAAGTTTGGATGGGTCAAAATGGTTTACCATAGACCAATTCCAGACGGATTTAGAATTCAAACTGCCACGGTTACACGTAAAGCTGATGGATACTATGTGACCTTGTCATTACAGGATGATACTGTCCCTGAGGTGATCCCGATTGAACAAGTATCAAATCCTGTTGGTATAGACATGGGTCTCAAGTCATTTTTGACCAAGTCCGACGGGACAGAGGTGCAAATCCCCCAGTACTATCGGAAAGCTCAGAAACGATTAAAGAAAATTCAGAAAGCTGTCAGTAGATCTAAGAAAGGCAGTAACAACAGAAAGAAGGCTGTTGTTAAACTAGGTAAAGCTCACAAAAAGGTAGCTGATACCAGAAAAGATTTTCATTTCAAGACAGCTAAAGGGTTGTTAGATGATCACGATCTAATTGCTCATGAAAAGTTGAATATAAAGGGATTGGCTAAGACTAAAATGGCCAAATCCGTCCTAGATGCTGGCTGGGGTCAATTTCTGTCTATCCTGTCAACCAAAGCCGAAAATGCTGGGTTGGTCACGATTGCAGTAAATCCTCGGAACACCAGTCAAAACTGTTCTAATTGTGGTCAAAAAGTACCAAAGGAATTAAAAGACCGCATTCATTCCTGTCCTCATTGTGGATATATCGAGGATAGAGATGTTAATGCGGCTAGGAATATATTGAATTTGGCGGTGGGGCATCCCGTCACTAGTAAAGCTTACCGAGTAACCGAACCGTTAGGTGGTTTTGGTAAGAAGCCTACACTGAATCTGTAAAGATCAGTGTAGGAGTATGTCACTAACTGCAAGTGATTCTAGCGTGAAGTCTGCTCTTACTCATATTTACTTTTCTCTGAACCAAGATGAAAAGAGTCGGTTTCATCGGGTTATTGGGGATGAAGTTTGGAATTTATACAAAGGCACGGG
>NZ_JAAHHE010000540.1:0-3330 GCF_010692525.1 Moorena sp. SIO3B2 | reverse complement strand
GGCTTTGCATAAAAGGGTTAAATCTTTTGTAATAAGGCTCCACTATCTTACGGTAACTTCTAACCAGTCTCTTGGCATGTTCTTCACGTTGCCTACTTATTTTGAGGTGTGTCCTGCCTAGTCTATTGGTAGAGTCGATGTCCCCTATTAAGGGGAGCACCTCTCCTTCAAATCCGTACGTGCGACTTTCACCGCATACGGCTCCTAAGTATCTTTCTGGCTACTGTGTATATATTGGTGGCAACTCTGGTGAATTGCCATTAAGTTCTTTGGCTTCCAATTGTCGTGGTTTCCATCAATGTGATGGAGATGTACAGATTCGTTGCCTAGTAACTTATGTCCGCATTGTCCACAGCAATGGTTTTGCTTTTTCAAGGCTCTGGCGGTAGCATTATCGTAGAGCTTAGAGTTTCTTTCGCTCCAATATACCAGGTCTCCGTCGTAGGGGGACTTGGTGCCCCTGACTTTGATCTGCTTATTTTCCTTCCACTTCACTTTAGGAAATGCCTTAGTTATTAATTTTTTGGCTTGTCCTTTGCTGATTTTCTTTTCCCTTAGGAATTTATCGTGTGTTCTCTTTGCGGTGAACCACAATGAGTTCCTGGAGCCGTCCATCTTGCAGTTTCGGTGGTAGTTTCTCCAACCTCTTACGATTGGTTCTAATTTCTTTGCCTTTACTTTAGCGCCATAATTCGAGCTGTTGGCCACGGCTTTGATTTTCTTCTTGATAGCTCTTAGGTTGTCCGCTGAGGGCATACTTCTGAACTTACCATTTTTCTGGACCCGGAAATTCCAGCCCAGGAAGTCAAAGCCGTTTGTCGAGTGAGTAATCTTGGTCTTTTCTTGGCTGATTTCCATGCCGCGTTCAGCGAGGAATGTGGCCACGTTTTGTAACACTTTTTCTGCGTCGTCTTTCGGTTTTAGGAAGATTACCATGTCATCGGCGTACCGAATCGAAGGGTGAATCTCCTCTATGCCGTTTAGGGCGACGTTTGCGAGCAGTGGACTGACCACTCCCCCTTGTGGAGTTCCTTGCTCCGGGAACTCTGGGTTTACCCCTGCTTTTAGGCATCTGAACACTCCTTGTTTTATACACTTGGGTGCTATTAGATTAGCCATTATTGTGCTGTGGGATATGCGGTCAAAACATTTTTTGATGTCTAATTCGATGACCCTTTTTGTGATGCCGTTTGAATTAGATTTTAGGTGGTTTTGCATGTGCTTTTGGGCGTCATGCGCTCCTCTTCCTGTTCTAAATCCGTAACTGCATGGGTGGAATTCAGCCTCGTGTGCTGGTTCCAGGGCGAATTTAACTAGACATTGCCATGCTCTATCAGCGATTGTGGGTATTTTGAGTAATCTCGTTTTCCCGTTTTTCTTGGCTATGGGGATTTCCCGTAGTCCGGCATGTTTCCAGTCAGTTGCATGCTGGTTCAGTAGCTCAAGTAAGTTCAATCTCTGCCGGTAGTTGAGGGATGACTTTCCGTCAATTCCGGGGGTTTTCTTACCCTGATTTAATTGTGTTACTTGACGTATGGCCAATAACTGTGCTGAACGGGATTTCATTATCAGTAACTGTCGTGACCGAGCTTTCCTCTGGTCGCCAGCTTGGACTGCTTTATATAGTCGTCTTTGTAGGCGGAAAAGATTCTGGCGGAGTTTCTTCCACGGTTGGCTTTTCCAAAGGTCACTAGCTTTGTTACTGTGTCTACCCATGCTCTCCTTGGAGTCCTATAATCTTCGATACCCGTGACCAGTTGTTCGGTCACATCCTACCCGGTAGGAGGGATTACACTTGGCATAGTTTACCGAGGTTCGACCGTTCCTCAGACCTGCTCTACCGTTTTTACTCGTTCCGTCTTTTGGATTGTTTTGGTGATTTAGGGCGGTTCAATTTGCCTATCCTCTTCTCAGAGATTACGGATGTTGCTATCAAACTCCGTGAGAATGAGAGGATGAAGTCTCGCATTTGTTGTTCAGGTTGCGGCTTAAGAATAAGACATTTTTTCAGAACCTGTTTACCCGTGTCACCTCCCTATTAGCGAAGCGTGTTGTTACCTGCTTGTGGTCAACTGATTGCGCCCTGGTGCCAGCTTCGCTCCGCTAGATGCCGCTTGCTCGACGTGGCCAAGGTAAGGAGTCACTTATCTCTTCAAGGGGTGGGTTTTCACCACCATCCGCATGACAGTTAGAAATCTTTGAGGGTGTTGTACCTCGCGATTCCCCTTACTCATACCCCTCTAGTTTCTAGAGGCTCCTAGTAAGAACGAGCCGCACAATGGCTTTCTTTCGGTTAGCAGAGCCTTTCTTTTTTCGAGAAACCCGACGCTGATAGAACTTTAATCGTTTCTCGCCTTTTCGGTAAAATCTAGGATTGGGTTCTGCATATCCATCTGAGTCCGTATAAAACTCTTTTAAGCCAACATCTAGGCCGACATTACAGCCAGTGGCTTGTAATTGTTCTGAAGTATCAACTTTCACGCAAAATTGAATGTAGTAGCCATCAGCTCTTTGGACTATGCGAACCCGCTTTATGAGCTTAGGGTCGAATCGCCATAAGTCCCAGGTACCCTTGAGCTTTACTTGCCCAATCCCCTTTTTGTCCGTGAATTTTATCGACTTACTATCTGGGGATAACTTCCATCCAGATTGCTTATACTCGACTGACCTAGAATGCTTCTTAAATTTTGGATACCCTTTCTTCCCCGGGACTTTCTTTTTACAGTTATCAAAGAAGCGTTTAATAGCACGTTCTACGTTTTCAACAGATGCTTGACAAGCATGGCTGTTAAGATGTTTGACAAATTCAAATTCATCCCTTAATTGAGTGTTGTATCGATAGAGTTCTTTCTTTCCAATTCCACGATTATCCATCCAGAATCGGAGCACCTTGTTTCTGACAAAGCGAGCTGTTCTAATAGCTTCATTTATTGCTACTTTCTGACTCTCTTTTAAGACAGCCTTGAACTCCATTCCCAGCACTTTACTATCACCTCCTTTGCTGTAGTTTCTTTACTTACTATTATAGTCGAACTATTGAAGTAAAAGTTCCCGAACAGTTAGGGAATAAATTCCCGTTCGGGCTAACCCCATGGTTTGAAGTTACCGTAAGGAGAGTGGAGCCTTAATCAATAAGTTTTAACCTTTTTATGCATAGCCTGCCAACCATAAAGGCTCCACTCTCCTAAGGTTTCGTCTCCGGAATAGAATCCAGGGGCTTGCGCCCTCAGGGTCTTCGGTCAAGTTATGTCTAGTTAAGCAGATCCTAGTTAATCAGCTACTAAGAAACAACTCCCCAATCCATATAAGGCAACCTAGCCGCTGTGGATC
>NZ_JAAHHE010000054.1:31943-33874 GCF_010692525.1 Moorena sp. SIO3B2 | reverse complement strand
TTCAGCCCGGATGGACAGAGGCTGGCCACTGCTTCATTAGACAAAACTGCCAGAATTTGGAAGGTTGAAAGTTTAGGTGAGCTGCTGCGTCGGGGCTGTGAATTGCTGGAAGATTACTTTGTTAGGAATCCTGGAGCTAAGGAGAAGTTATGGGTATGTTGGGAAGAGGGAACAGGGAACAGGGAACAGGGAATAGGCAAGAGGCAAGAGGCAATAGGCAAGAGGGAACAGGGAACAGGGAACAGGGAATAGGGTTTGTTCACAACTGATCAATGTCATCCACACTCAAACCAGTATATTGAGCAATATCCTTTAGAGGTAACCCTGCTGCCTTCATCTGTTTAACAACCTTTTGTATACCTGCTTGTTCACCTGCTTGTTCACCTTCAAGTCTACCTTGTTCGAGACCCTGTTCGAGACCTTCAAGTCTACCTTGTTCAAGACCCTGTTCGAGACCTTCAAGTCTGCCTTGTTCGAGACCTTCAAGTCTACCTTCCTGAATCAAGGTTTGATTAACACTGTACATATCCCGGTAGACCTTCAGACTATCCTGGTACAGGGCTTGCTCTTCAGAGGAGAAATTGGCAATCTCGGCCACCTCAAATAGCTGGGCAAACACATCCCCTTGCAACGTTTCTGGGGGAGCATTACAGCTGGCGAGATGCCTCAATAAAAATAACCACTTATCAAAATGGGTTTCTAGTTGATCAACAGATTTAGTAAATTTCGGGAGTTCCACATAGATGAATTTCAACTTATCGTAAAACACTTCACACCGCTGATTTTTTAGCTCTACCACATGCAACAGTTCTGAATCGTGCTTATGGTCATCAAAACTAAAATCCAGAATACCCACGGTGTAGACTGCCGTTAGCTGATAATTCCAATTTCCCTGTTGCGCCTGTTCTTGGATGGGAAAAGTGGCATAGTAGACACTGCGGTCTTTGAAGAACGTTTGTTTTGCCTTTTGCATTTCCACAATGAAGCGTTCACCGGTTGTGCTCTGACAATAAATATCAAAAATTGCTCTTCTGTCCACTAAGGTCTTACCCAAGAACTCTGGATTCTTAATGGTGACATCCTGAATCTGATGCTGGGGAGGCAGCAGAGTATTCAAGAAGTCGATCAACAGTGCCTTATTTGGCTCAGTGCCAAAGACGCGCTTAAAGCCGAAATCCGTGAGCAGATCAATGTATTTATCTGGCAAGGGGAAAACCATATCAAATATCTCCCTATTTCCGGATTGGGTGCATCTGTTTTATTTTACTAAAAAACTCTGGAGCTCTTGCCCCTAGTCTTCCATCGCAGCAGCAATAAGTTGGCGGACGCTGGGAGAGCGAAATCCCAGTATAATATCTTTGGCAGAAACACCCCGCTCAATCAATTCACGATCGATATAAATCTCCGTACTATTGTGCTGTATCCAGATTTGACCTTCGATTAGCTCAAGATGCATGGCACAGCCATAGATCCGGTACTCATTACGCCATTCGTTGTGGAAAACCAGATAACGATCCCGTTCTCTATCAAAGATAAGTTGAGCATTGATATCATAACTGGCAAAGCTTTCTAAAAATTCGCAGGTAATCTGACGATATTGATCTAATTTATCCATTGGTCAATCACCTCATGGTTCGCATCGTAAACAATTAACCGGACTTCATATCGTTCAATCACAGTTTTGGCAGGTTCAAATCTGATGAACATTTGGTAGGTATCTTTGGGAATCGCCAGATACAAAATGCGTTCTGGCTCATCAGATATTTCTAAAGCAATCCGATAGTTAAGAAACTGACCAAGAGCGGTGTGAAATTGAGAGATAGTTGAGCCACCGGCAAAGCTTTTAACCTCCACTGCTATTTTACAACCTTCTTTCTCAGCAGCGATCGCTTCTTCTGCAGCCAGATCGATATAGATATCAGCCATGCCGT
>NZ_JAAHHE010000054.1:4489-31892 GCF_010692525.1 Moorena sp. SIO3B2 | reverse complement strand
TAGCGCAGTTGATAGGGATCGTGAGTAATCAGCCAACCATCTTTTTGTAAAGCTATTTTAACTGTATTGTGGAAAATATCTTTGGCCATATTTTGATTATTATCATAAAATTCCCAACACTGGCGGTGCGTTACGGGACGGGCTATCCTAACACTACCAGGCCGAAAATCAGTGCGAGCCCGTCTTATCACGCACCCTACTGGACTGGGTTATTGCTTAACTAATTGATTAAACCGCTTTAGGATTTTGAGAACATGCTCCAAACCTGTCTTATTCCGAAGAGAAAATGAATCTGAATCACCATACTTTGGTGTATTGTCTTTGCTCAGCTTTAGGAAAATAAAATCTGGCCCATTGGTGATAAATCCAAAAGCAGGTCTTTTTGATTCAAGACTCCCTAGCATATAACTTAGTGCTTGGGGGATGCCAACTTCCAGAGAGTAATCGGCTCGTTTGGCTTCGATCACTAAAACCCAAAATTCAGGAGTATAGATCAGTAGGTCAAGTCTTCCTGTAATAATTGTTTCTTGATCTTCGGAAGTAATTTCTACGACTTTCTCTGCAGTAAGATAAAAGGGAGGACGATAAAAACCAGCTAGTTTCAATAATGGGGAAAGTACTACCATTTTAACAATGGTTTCCACCATTGGACGCTCTGATAAGTGGAGATAGTCTTTCTTTATTTCGTTTAGCTCTTTTTTTTCTAATTCTGTTAGTTCTGGTAAATCATCTTGCCACTCCCGAAAGAATTGCTCATCATCGGTGCGCTCTAAGCAAAATTTTATTCTTAAATCGTAGAGGGTAATTTGGTTAGCTGGAATTGCGGTAACCATGGCTTGATTTACTATAAGGGAGTAGGGAGCAGGGAGTAGGGAGCAGGGAATAGGGTGGGCAGATTAATTTGACTCTGATGGTGGGTGGTGCGTTACGGGACGGATTTTCCTAACACTTGCTAGCGAGGAAATAAGGGCTCGCCCGTCCCTAACACACCCTACGTAATTAAATATCTAAATCGTTTAGATTGAGTCGAGCGCCATAGGTTTCAATGAATTGGCGGCGAGGAGCAACCCGGTCTCCCATGAGTACAGTAAAGATTCTGTCTGCTTCAGCAGCATCTTCGATTTCGATTTGCTTCATGGTGCGAGTTTCTGGATTCATGGTGGTGTCCCACAACTGCTGTGGCATCATTTCACCTAATCCTTTGAATCGTTGGATGTTATAGTTAGCGTTATCAGGAAATTGGCTAATCCGCTGTTGTAGTTCGCGATCGCTATAACAATAATTATGGTTGCGACCTCGTTCTAGTTTATATAAGGGCGGACAAGCGATGTAGATGTAGCCTTGGTCCACAAGGGCTCGTTGATAGCGGTAGAAGAAGGTTAGTAATAAAGTACGGATGTGAGCGCCATCCACATCAGCATCAGTCATTATTACAATGCGGTGGTAGCGTAAATTGGACGGATCGAATTCTTCTCCTTTAATCCCTAGCCCTAGGGCTGTAATTAGGGATTGGATTTCTGTGTTCTTGTAAATTTTGGCATCATCAGTTTTCTCAATGTTGAGGATTTTTCCACGCAGGGGGAGAATGGCTTGGAATTGGCGATCGCGTCCTTGTTTAGCACTGTTGTGAACAAACACCCCACTCTCTAGAGCGAAGTTATGGGTATGAGGCACTTCGATATCATAGACATCTACCAATTGTTCTAGGGGTTCAATGGAAACAACTTGGTAGTTATAGTTAGCAACAGCTTCACAAACCTGTGTCTGATTACCAGCAACAGCGGCATAGGCTTCTTTATTTTGGGTTTTGACCTTTGCCTGTTTCCTGATTTCTGCCAGTGGCCGATACAGAGGCATTAGCAAATCATCACGAGTCAGGGATACTGCTGGCTTATAACTACCATCTTGCAACATGAACAGGTGATCGGGAGTGCAAATAATGGTTTCTGAGTTATCTAAGGTAAGTTTGATGACTTTAGCATTGGCTTTGGTGATTCTGGGATTGATAATCCGTTCTATTCCGATGCTGCCATTATTGGTAATCGTGTAGCAAAAATGCTCTTTACCCATAGCTTGTTCAGCTACAAGTTCTTTGAAGCTCAAAGAACGTCCATCAGCCAGGGCAACCTGTGTCTCTCCAGAAAAACAGCCCCCTGCACTATCTCCCTCAACGATAAATATCTCTGATTCCGCTGGGTCCCGAGAACTACAATCGGCTAACTTACCGGGTAAGGGAGAAGACTCTAGTACTGACTTCCGCCGCACTAATTCACGAGCACGACGAGCAGCTTCTGCGGCTTTATAGGCTTGAATCGCTTTTTCTAAGATAGTATCGACTACTTGGGGACGAAAATCCAGGTATTCAGTCAAGACTTCCCCAACTAGGGAATCTACAATGCCCCTTACTTCTGTATTTCCTAGTTTAGTTTTGGTTTGACCTTCAAATTCTGGCTCTGGGACTTTGACAGAAATCACCCCAGTTAATCCTTCTCGGATATTCTCACCACCTAGGTTAGACTCACTTTCTTTGATTTTATTCCGCTTGCGTGCGATCGCATTCATGGTTCGGGTCAAGACTGTCTTGAGCCCCTCCAAGTGGGTACCACCATCAATCGTGCGAATATTGTTCGCAAAACCCAGCAAATTATCACTATAGGCATCAATGCACCATTGTAGTGCCACTTCCACTTGGATATTTTTGCGTTCCCCTTGTATATAGATAATCTCCTCGTGTAGGGCGTGCTTTTCTCGGTTCATGTAAGCGACATATTCCTGGATACCTCCCTCGTAGTGATAGGTTTCTACTCTGGGTTCTTCCAGGCGATGGTCTGAGAAGGTAATTCTAACACTAGCATTCAGGTAAGCCAGTTCCCGGAGACGTCCGGATAAGGTGGTGTAATCAAACTCAATACCGCCAGTAAAGATTTCGGTATCTGGCTTGAAGTTTACTGAGGTACCAGTCTTGGTCTTTTTATAGGGCTTGACGAGCAGTTCAGTAACCGGGACACCTCGCTCATAGCGCTGGGTATGTTCTTTTTTCTCCCGCCACACCGTTACATCTACCCACTCAGACAGAGCATTGACTACAGAAACACCAACACCGTGCAATCCTCCAGAGACTTTATAGCCGCCACCACCAAACTTACCACCGGCATGAAGTACGGTCATTACGGTTTCCAGTGCTGATTTCCCTGTGGTAGGGTGGGTGTCTGTAGGAACCCCTCGTCCGTCATCGGTAACGGTTACGGAACCATCGCTATTGATATCAACTTCGATGTGAGTACAATACCCAGCAAGCGCTTCATCGATGGAATTGTCTACAACTTCGTAGACTAGATGATGGAGACCCCTAGGTCCAGTTGTCCCGATGTACATCCCTGGGCGTTTCCGCACCGGTTCGAGACCTTCTAGAACTTGAATCTGATCGGCACTGTAACTACTCGTCATAATCTTTCGGGGTTCTCCCTTAAAAGCTTGGAAAGGCTATGATTCATCAAAAATGATAAAACACCCGAAAATTGTAACACAAAAGCCTTACAGGCGACCACAGACCACTTTCATAGGTTATTTCTATAGGGGATTGACTATATAGGTTATCACCCAGTGGGTCAGTGGTCGAGTGGGTTCCGAATGTCACCATGCAAGATGAAACAGCCCTCCGCTCAAAACTCAAAACTCAACACTGAGCACTCAGCAGTCATAGTAATTTGCGGTGCTACAGCCACAGGTAAATCTAGTCTAGGGATAGAATTAGCCCAGCGGGTTAGTTCGATAATTCTTAATGCTGATTCTCGTCAGGTTTACCGAGAATTTGATATTGGAACGGCTAAGCCGACACTCGCTCAACAACAGCAGGTACCCCATTATCTGATCGACATCTGTGATCCAACCGAAACCTTAACTGTAGCTGATTATCAACAGCAAGCCCAGGAAATTATAGCTAGCAAACATAGGGAACACCAGGAAGACCGGGTAGATCAGGCGGACTTAAACAATAAACCTCTTTTCCTAGTTGGTGGTACTGGTTTATATATCAAATCCGTAGTGCGGGGGTTAAAAATTCCTCGGGTTGCGCCTCAGGAAGATTTGCGATCGCAACTAGCTGCTCTTGGTCAAGCTCAGCTCTATAATTTCCTGCAACAGATTGACCCTGTTGCTGCTCAGAAGATTCATCCCAATGACCAAGTGCGGACATTGCGAGCATTGGAAGTATTTTATGTAACTGGAATTCCGATATCACAGCAGCAGGGAGAGAATCCTCCTAATTATCCAATTCTCCAGATTGGCTTGGAATGTCAGGATTCTGAAACTATTACCCAGCGGATTGCTCAGCGTACTGACCAAATGTTAGCAGCAGGATTTGTGGCTGAGGTGGAAACTATTGCTCAGAAGTATGGTTGGAATTTACCGTTACTGGATACGTTGGGATATCGGGAAATTAAAGATTATCTTGCTGGTAACTTATCCCTTGATCAGGCCAGAGATTTAACTGTTGTCCACACTCGCCAATTTGCTAAACGTCAACGCACTTGGTTTAAGGCTTATCCTGAGATTGAATGGTTTGATGCGGATTGTCCTGATTTGTTGGAGAAAGTTTGGGAGCGGATAGAAGGTTTTTTATAGACTGTTTGCTGAGGGGGTGACGTTTTTTTTTAACTGAATAATCTCCAATTTAAATACGCATAATTTTCCATTGCTATATAAAATTTGACATAAATAAAAATGAATTAAAAATATTTATTTATTAAAGCTATTGTATATAAACGTATACATTTGAGGCTGGCATGCTAGTAATAATAGGAGTGTTCAAATAAATACCTTAGGAATTTCATGATTTTTAGCTCTAATTATTTTGCCATGAAGACCAAACGTATACCGTCAAAAATGAAAAGAGAGTTTTTCCGAATACCGATACTCCATAAGTTATCCTATGGCAACTATCTAATCAGACTAGAAAACCATTCTAATTCCCTACCTACCCTAGCACCAGTAGATTTACCATTGTTGAATTCTCTAAAGAGAGAAGGAACGTTTATTACTTCTTTAGAAGAGTTAGCAATTTCCTCTAATAAACTGAGAGATAGTGCGGAGGATATTTTAAGCAAATTACGGGCATTGCCGATACCGAAAATTGAGTCTTCTATAACCTATCGCAACGAGCTAATTAATTACCCACAAATTTTGAAGTGGGGACTTAACGAACGATTGCTTGATATTGTAGAAAATTACCTTGGTCTTCCAGTGTTATTAGCTGGTCTAATCTTTCAAAGGAATATTGCCGATAGTAAACCAGTAAATGTCAGGCAATGGCACGTAGATCCAGAAGACTATCGCATGGTTAAAATCATTATCTACTTGAATGATGTGGGGTTAGATGGTGGCCCTTTTGAATATATTCCCAGAAATTTAACCTCATCATTAGCTGAAGCCCTGAACTACAATTATTACTATTCTGGTTTAGTCTCAGATAAATACATGGCAAGGGTTGCGTCTAAATTTACCAGTAACCCTTGCACAGGAGCCTACGGCACAGTAATTTTTACTGACACACGCAACATTTTCCACCGTCTGAAACCACCTACTGCATCAGACCGATACTCAATTACTTTCGCCTACACCTCTAGACGACCGATCACAACCTTTGAGAGAATAAACTACTCTCAAAAACACTTGCAAGCCATTGCCAGCGGTTTAAGCCAACGACAACAAGATTGTCTCTTTTTGAATTAAAGTTTTGATCATTAGAGTGGAGTTGCGCCATGATTAACCCAGCTGTTTCGTGCTTACATGGACTTCACTAGTGAACCACAACCTGGTCAACCTCTCTGGGTGCATCTCATTTTTGCTGTTTGACACGGTGGTGCGTTACGGGGCGGGCTATCCAAACCCTGACTACGAGGCGAAAAATGAAGGCTCCCCTAACACACCCTACGCAAAATTTTCAAATATGAGATGCACCCACCTCTCTTCTGTAGATGATCTGACCATCACCTCTTTAGTGTTTCTGATCTGCCCAGACTTGGTCGTGCTAAGTTAACATCCCCTGTCCGGTCATCCCTTGATCGTCTTGTAAATTGTAAAAAATAAGTCTTAGCCTGAGCGATCGCATACCTTTGATATTACGTTTAAGGTAGACTAGAATAATAACCTTCATAGCTAGGTGCCAAAAATCTAGTGGAAAAATCTAGTGGTATCTCAAGAAGCGCCTGCTTGACTGACAAATCTTGCTTGGTTACTTGGGTGAAACATAGTGAAACCCAATCCTGGCGGTTTTGTTGGGTTTCTCTACCGCTGCACCGCTCCCTAAGTAAAATCAATAGTTTTAGGAGTTTTGTCAGTCAATCACCAAGCTAGATTTGAGTAGTGGGAGTTAAACCAGAAATGGAGAGCACTCTATGAAACGTTTCAAGTGGCTCAGTATCTTTCACTGTCTTGATGCAGTCGCTCATGGGGGAAACCACGGCAGTTGCTCATGGGGGGAACCACGGCAGTCGCTCATGGGGGAAACCCCCAAGACCGCGCTGCCTCCCCAAGACCGCACTGCCTCCCCAAGACCGCGCTGCATCGCTATATTTGGGGCGGCATTTATTTCTTCTTTGGATTGTTCGTATTTCGTATATATTTCGATTTTTCGAGATATATAATCCAGATGCGTCCTTCATTATGTATTAATGAACCTTTCCGAGGAGATGCATGTGATACTTGGATAATTTTCTTCACTATCGCCATGCATATATTTCTACTTGGGTTTGGAATTGTTAATATAATGGCAGGATTCTTCTATCAGCGAGCCAAGCCAAATACTGCTAACTGGATTGCGGCATGTGTGAATCTGTTGAGTTTACCAATTGGTACAGCATTAGGAATATATAGTCTGTTGAAACTAAATAATTATTTAAAAGAATTACAGGAATCTCAACAATAAAAATTGAATAAGCTGTGTCAGTCTTTGAATGAATAGGAGTAGAGTGGGCATCCTGCCCGACCCAAGAGATCAAGGGACAGGCAAGATGCCTATTCCACCGGTCGCAGCTCTCCCTACTCCCTACGGTGCGCGCCTCCAAGGGCGAGTAAATCGCCCTTGGGTCGCACCGCTCCCTACTCCCTGTGATAAATGCTATGAGCAATTATCACAGCGATCGCATCTAAAGCCAACTGCTTCCTGAGTAAAACCAAATGCCTTTAGTAAAAATTGCCAACGACACTGGCGAGTTTTCAGGTATTGATTCATCTGAGACTGGGCTTGCTGTTGGATATTACTAACCTGTGCTAGGGAGGAAGATTTTTGAGACCGGTGTTGCCGGTAATGGAATGGATCAATCCATTCTAGTTGACCAGCACTATCGAGGAGTGCTAAGGCTATGGCACCATTGGGAAACTCTTTGGCTACTTTGGCTACTTCTCCCTGGGCTGGTAATTGCTTTGCTAACTGTTGAGCCTGTTGGTATTGCGATCGCATTTGATGGGAAAAAAATTCTTGTCGTTGCTTATCCTCTGGATTGAACCATCCCGTTGGTTCACTGACTAAGGTCAAAGCATCCGCTGGTTTACCATCCCTGCCGCCACGACCTACTTCCTGAATATATTCCGATAAGAGTAAAGGTGCTTGGAAATGCACCACCCAGCGTACATCTGGCTTATTAATCCCCATGCCAAAGGCACAGGTACACACCACAAATTGGGTCTGACCACTAATCCAGCTGGCTTCAATTTTCCGACGCTCCTGAGCACCCAAGCCAGCGTGGTAAGCTGCGGTGGAATATCCCAAGGAAGTAAACCATTGCGCTAACACTTCACTATCTTTTCGGGAACGCACATAGACTAAACCAGCTTGTTTAGGTCTGGCTTTAATATAGTTCAATACTCGTTGGCGACGTCCTTTGGGAGTCCAGACGGTTTGCACCTGGAGGTTAAGATTGTCTCGATAGGGGCTAATTAAAAATGTTTGGGGTTGTTGCAGTTGCAAGACTTTGCGGATGGTTTGTTGAGCCTTGGGGTCAGCGGTAGCAGTAAAGGATGCGATCGCAATTTTTGTTCCCTTGGGCTTACACTTGAGAAGTGCTGGTCTTACTGCTCCCAAACGGCGATAAGCAGGTCTAAAGGTATCACCCCATTGAACCAAACAATGGGCTTCATCTAAAATCAATCCATTAATCTGAAGCTGTGGCTGACACAACCGTTTCCACACTGCTGCACTGAGTAGGGTTTCTGGGGATAAGTAGAGCAATCGCAGTTGCTGCTTTTCTAGAGCTTGAAGGGTTTGTTGCCGTTGGTAGCGAGGTAATTCACTATGTAACAGAGCAGCAGGTAATTTGCGATCGCGCAATTCCTGCACCTGATTTTCCATCAATGCTACCAGTGGAGAAATCACTAATGTTAATCCAGTTTGTAGTAACGCTGGTAGTTGAAAACAAATCGACTTACCACCACCAGTAGGCAAAATAATTAAAGCATCCCGTTGTTCTAAAATCATCCGAATAATTTCACCTTGGGGGGGTCGAAAATCCTCGTAACCCCAGAATTGTTTCAACGCTGCACGAACATCATCCCATTGATTATTACTGGATTGATTAGTATTAGTATTATTGCTAGTATTTTTACTACTATTTTTAACAACCATCCTGCTTCACTCCCGTTGATTCCTTCCGTTGATTCCTTGTCTTGATGCAATAGCGAGTGGGGGAAACCCCCTTTGGCCAACTGCATCGCTTTAAGCTTAGATAAATGCTCACCGGTTATACACTAGAATATCAACGGATTTTGCTAGGATGATGAATGAAACGATGTCCGTGAGATTCCCTAGGAAAGACATTGATTAACCACTCTACCTCGTAAACTGGTAAAACCATGAGATTCATTAGTCCCAAAACTGACTTTGCTTTCAAGAAAATCTTTGGCTCAGATCAAAGTAAGGATATTCTGATTTCCTTCCTCAATGCCATGATCTACTCCGGGGAGTCGGTAATCGAGGATTTAGAAATCCTTGACCCCTATAGTGCCGGGGATGTAGTGGAGTTAAAAGACACTTATCTAGACATTAAGGCAGTATTAGAGGATCAAACAACTGTGCTGATTGAAATGCAAATCTGGAATGTGGAGGCTTTCGAGAAGCGAGTGGTATATAACTTGTGCAAAACCTATGGGAATCAACTAAAATCGGGACAGGGATATTTCCATCTAAATCCAGTCATTGCTTTAACCATCACGGATTTTCAGTTATTCCCCTCAACAGAGAAAGTAATTAGCTGTTTTTACTTTCAAGAAGAAGAAGACCACTTGCCTTATCAGGAGAATGAATTAAAGCTGGTGTTTGTGGAACTCCCCAAATTTACTAAGCAGCTGGAAGAGTTAGAAAGTGTGATAGATAAGTGGATATATTTTATCAAAGAAGCGCCCAGTTTAGAAATTATTCCTGACAATCTCAGGGAAATACCACAGCTAGAAAAAGCGTTAACTATAGCGAATCAAGCGGGGTTGAGTGTGTCAGAATTGGAAAAACTCCGCAAGCAGGAGATGGTGTTGGAGGACACGCGCGGTGCATTGAGTCTAGCTCAACGGGAAGGAATAGAACAGGGAATAATACAGGGACGAGAAGAAGGGGAAAGAAGGGTAATATTGCGACAGCTTGAGCGCCGTTTTGGCAAACTAACCAGTGATGATATCGCATTAATCGAAGCCTTGACGAATCAAGAGCTAGAGCGTTTATCAGAAGCCATCTGGGATTTTAAAACCAGTGAAGACTTACTCAACTGGCTCCAAGATAACTCTAACTAAAATCACAGCTAATATCATAACTTGACTCCATAAACAAGATCCAGGTGCGATCAATTTTTTAACTGGGATTCACTAAACTGTCTGAGATAGTGTTAAGTTTGAACAATTTGCCTTGGCTTACGATAATATCTGTAAATACCTAGCAGAAGAATACCCATCGGAGTTTTTTTACTGGCTATTGGGTGAAGAACCTCGCGATATTCAGGTACTTAAAACCGAATTAAGTGCTGAACCCATTCAAGCTGATGCTCTGAGTTTACTCCAAAGTACTAACCAAATTCTGCATCTAGAATTTCAAACCCTACCCCAATCCGAGCCACCATTAGCATTTCGGATGTTGGACTATTGGGTCAGATTACAACGTAAGTACCGATGTCGGATTGAACAGGTAGTGATTTTTCTAAAGTCTACGACCTCAGATCTGGTATTTACTAATGAGTTTAGGGATACTAACACCTGGCACCGTTATCGAGTAATTCGCTTGTGGGAGCAAGACCCTCAACCACTGTTAGCCAATCGGGCTTTGTTACCCTTGGCCACTTTAGCCAGGAGTAATAGCCCGAATCGATTGTTAGAGCAAGTGGTTGCTCAAGTGGATAGAATTGAAGAAAAACCATTACGGGGAAACCTAGCGGCCTGTGTGGATGTGTTGGCTGGTTTACGGTTTGATCAAGATTTAGTTCGTCGATTGTTAAGGGAGGAAGTTATGGAAGAATCAGTCACCTATCAAGATATTATCCAAAAGGGAGTCGAAAAGGGACTCCAGCGCGGAAAGCAGGAGGAAGCGGTATTAATTGTGATGCGTTTACTAACCCTGAAGTTAGGTTTAATTGACCCTGTGCTCCAACAGCAGATTGAGGGATTATCCATTACTCAATTGGAGGAATTGAGTGAAGCGTTGTTGAATTTTGAGACAGCAACGGATTTAGCGGTTTGGTTGGAGCACGGCTGACATTGAACTGTTAGTGTTCACCAGGATTTTTGGTGGGAAGATGATTTTGATAAGACCTGATCTAATCAGGTCTTTTTTAGATCTTATCTAAATCATTAGTGCTGGGGTATCATAGCTTGACTCCATAAACAAGATCCAGGTGCGATCAATTTTTTAACTGGGATTCACTACACTGTCTTGATGCAGTCGCTCATGGGGGAAACCCCCAAGACCGCGCTGCATCGCTGTCTGAGATAGTATTAAATTTGAACAATTTGCCTTGGCTTACGATAATATCTGTAAATACTTAGCAGAAGAATACCCATCAGAGTTTTTTCAGTGGGTATTGGGTGAAGAACCTCGCGATATTCAGGTAATTAAAACCGAATTAAGTGCTGAACCCATTCAAGCTGATGCTCTGAGTGTACTCCAAAGTACTAACCAAATTCTGCACCTAGAATTTCAAACCCTACCCCAATCTGAGCCACCACTACCATTTCGGATGTTGGACTACTGGGTCAGACTACAACGGAAATACCGATGTCGGATTGACCAGGTGGTGATTTTTCTAAAGTCTACGACCTCAGATCTGGTATTTACTAATGAGTTTAGGGATACTAACACCTGGCATAGTTATAGAGTAATTCGCTTGTGGGAGCAAGACCCATTACCGCTGTTAGCCAATCGGGCTTTGTTACCCTTGGCCACTTTAGCCAGGAGTAATCAGCCCCTAGGATTGTTAGAGCAAGTCGTTGCTCAAGTGGATAACATTGAAGAAAAACCATTACGGGGAAACCTAGCAGCTTGTGTGGATGTACTGGCTGGTTTGCGGTTTGATCAAGAATTAGTTCGTCGATTGTTAAGGGAGGAAGTTATGGAAGAATCAGTCACCTATCAAGATATTATCCAAAAGGGAGTCCAAAAGGGACTCCAGCAGGGACTCCAGCGCGGAAAGCAGGAGGAAGCGGTATTAATTGTGATGCGTCAGCTAACCCTGAGGTTAGGTTTACTTGACCCTGTACTCCAACAGCAGATTGAGGGATTATCGATTACTCGATTAGAGGAATTGAGTGAAGCGTTGTTGGATTTTAAGACAGTAACAGATTTAGCGGTTTGGTTGGAGCACGGCTGATATTGAACTGTTAGTGTTCACCAGGATTTTTGGTGGGAAGATGATTTTGAAAAGACCTGATCTAATCAGGTCTTTTTTAGATCTTATCTAAATCATTAGTGCTGGGGTATCATAGCTTGACTCCATAAACAAGATCCAGGTGCGATCAATTTTTTAACTGGGATTCACTACACTGTCTGAAATAGTCAAACATTTGTGAACAATTTGCCTTGGCCTACGATAATATCTGTAAATACCTAGCAGAAGAATACCCATCGGAATTTTTTCATTGGCTATTGGGTGAAGAACCTCGCGATATTCAGGTAATTAAAACCGAATTAAGTGCTGAACCCATTCAAGCTGATGCTCTGAGTCTACTCCAAAGTACAAACCAAATTCTGCACCTAGAATTTCAAACCCTACCTCAATCCGAGCCACCACTACCATTTCGAATGTTGGACTATTGGGTCAGATTACAACGAAAGTACCGATGTCCCATTGAGCAGGTGGTAATTTTTCTCAAGTCTACGACATCACAGATGGTATTCAATAACGAGTTTAGGGATACTAACACCTGGCACCGTTATCGAATCATTCGTCTGTGGGAGCAAGACCCATTACCACTGTTAGCCAATCGAGCTCTGTTACCCTTGGCTACTTTAGCCAGGAGCAATAACCCTAATCAATTGTTAGAGCAAGTGGTTGCCTATGTGGATAAAATTGAAGAAAAACCATTACGGGGAAACCTAGCAGCTTGTGTGGATGTACTGGCTGGTTTGCGGTTTGATCAAGAATTAGTTCGTCGATTGTTAAGGGAGGAAGTTATGGAAGAATCAGTCACCTATCAAGATATTATCCAAAAGGGAGTCCAAAAGGGACTCCAGCAGGGACTCCAGCGCGGAAAGCAGGAGGAAGCGGTATTAATTGTGATGCGTCAGCTAACCCTGAGGTTAGGTTTACTTGACCCTGTGCTCCAACAGCAGATTGAGGGATTATCGATTACTCGATTGGAGGAATTGAGTGAAGCGTTGTTGGATTTTGAGACAGTAACAGATTTAGCGGTTTGGTTGGAGCACTAAATCCCAATTTTTGAATTAAGAATGTAGAATTAAGAATTAAGAATTAAGAATTAAGAATTAAGAATTAAGAATTAAGAATTAAGAATTAAGAATTAAGAATTAAGAATTCTACATTCTGCATTCTGCATTCTGCATTCTGCATTCTACATTCTACATTCTACATTCTGCATTCTTCATTCTGACAGACAACCTTGGCCTTTCGGCCACGCTACGCGAACAACGTCAGAACCTTGATACATTAAGATTGCTCAAGAGCTATTCCGATTCAAACCACAGGAGTTATAACATGGCCGGAAAGCAAATCTTAATGCTCGTAGGTGACTTTGTAGAAGACTACGAAGTGATGGTTCCGTTCCAAGGGTTGCAGATGGTAGGACATACCGTTGATGCTGTCTGTCCTGACAAAAAAGCTGGGGACATTGTTCGCACAGCGGTTCATGACTTTGAAGGAGACCAGACTTACACGGAGAAGCCTGGTCACAACTTCACTCTCAATGCCACTTTTGATGGGATCAATCCTGAAGATTATGATGCCCTAGTGATTCCAGGGGGGCGAGCACCAGAATACATCCGCCTCAATCAAGATGTGATCAAAATCGTGCAGCACTTTGCCCAAGCCAACAAACCAATCGCAGCAATTTGTCATGGTGCTCAATTGTTGGCAGCAGCAGATGTAATCCAGGGTAAAAAATGTTCCGCTTATCCAGCCTGTGGTCCCGATGTTACCCGTGCTGGTGGAACCTATGCTGACATCCCAGTAGATCAAGCAATAGTAGACGGTAATTTAGTAACAGCTCCTGCTTGGCCTGCTCATCCCCAGTGGCTAGCAGAATTCCTCAAAGTTTTAGGTACTCGCATCGAGCATTTAGACCCAGTTGTGGTTTAGTCGAAAGTTCATGTAGGGTGGGCAGTGCACCAGACAGATAATGAAGCTTGCAAAGCGCGTTGGTAGGCACTGCCCACCCTACGATTAATGACTTTTAACTATCACTTTTAACTATCAAATCAAGCATCAGGAATAAACCAATATAGCAAGTCTTATAGCTATGAGGTACAAAGCGATCCCCCGTTTCCCTTAAAAAGTGGGACTTTTAAGTTGAGAAGCGTACCTCATAAATGCAAGAAGGCGTTGCTGAATTAAGGAATGAATGCGCGATCATCTGGTTTTGTTGAAGCCCCCTAAATCCCCCAAGTTTGGGGGACTTTTAGAGTTTTTTTCCCCCCAGAATTGGGGGGTTAGGGGGGCGAAACCATACCCATAATCAGCAACGCCTGCAAGAAAAGCTATAGATCCGTTTCATCCTTCATACTTGATTTAATATTGCGGTACTGATGAATCAATTTCCTGACTCCAGGCGGTAATACCCCCTTTAACATTAATCCCTTCAATACCAGCCTCTTTCAAAATTCCCAAGGCTTTCGCTGAGCGACCTCCCTTTTTGCAATGGGCAATCAAGCGATGACCATTAACCAGTTCCTTGACTTTTGCTACACCAGAACCTTGTTCAATATCCGGTAATGGCACTAGCACTGAGCCAGAAATCTTAGCAATATCATACTCATGGGGATTGCGGACATCAATCAAAACAAAATCATCCGCACCACTTTCCATGAGTTCCTTGAGCTCCTGGACATTCATCTCTTTGATATCCATCTGGCGTTTGGCTTCCTCTTCTTGAGCTTGGGGAATGCCACAGAATTGTTGATAGTCAATCAACTTCTCAATCACCGGTCGTTCTGGATTCGGTCGCAGTTTCAATTCCCGGAAGGTCATATTTAAAGAGTTGTACAGCAACAAACGTCCACTGAGGGTATCCCCCTTGCCTAAAATAATTTTGACCGTTTCCGTTGCTTGGATCACACCAATAATTCCTGGCAGAATGCCCAAAACTCCTCCTTCGGCACAGGAAGGTACCATTCCTGGTGGTGGGGGCTCAGGGAACAAGTCGCGGTAGTTGGGACCACCTTCGTAATTAAACACTGTCGCCTGTCCCTCAAACCGGAAAATAGAGCCATAGACGTTTGGCTTATTCAGAAGTACACAGGCATCATTGACTAGGTAACGGGTGGGAAAGTTATCTGTACCATCGACGATAATGTCATAGGGTGCCATGATTTCCAAGGCATTCTCGGAATTCAGCAGGGTTTCGTAGAGGTCTACCTGACAGTGAGGGTTGATTTCTAGAATCCGCTCTTTGGCCGACTGAATTTTGGGTTTACCTACCCACGACGTCCCGTGAATTACCTGACGTTGGAGATTAGAACTATCTACAACATCGAAATCTACTAGACCTAGGTTTCCAATTCCAGCAGCAGCAAGATAGAGCAATAGGGGTGAACCTAATCCACCACTACCTATACATAGGACACTGGCAGCTTTGAGACGTTTTTGTCCTTCTAAGCCAACTTCGGGCAAAATCAGGTGTCGGGAGTAACGTTCGTATTCGTCTTTACTTAATTGGATTTCATCTAGATTGGGATTTAACATGGCATGTTGGGTTTGAAGCGGTAAGACTCAGGACTTAACCTTTGATAATGATAGTTTCTTCTGGCTGGAACTGGTGGTGTTCATCCAGGCTCCAACTTCTGAAGTCACACGCTTTACCTTCCTCAACAGCAACAATAATATACGAGTATTGCTGCCAAGCGATCGCACGATCAAATTCTGAAGGTACCGCTGGGTGATCCGGATGAGAGTGATAGATCCCGATTATATCGAGATTGCGATCGCGTGCGTCTTTTTGTGCCCGCATTAGCACCTCAGGAGCAATGCTGAATCGGCGCTGTCTGCTATAATCTCCCTGATGTTTGCCCTCAACCGTAGGATAGGCATCAGCTGCTTCAGCATCCCAGTTGTTCGGTGTGGGTAATACCTCAACCAGCGTTTTCACATCACCCCGGTGCTTACCCAATAGTAAACCGCAGCACTCTTCAGGATAGGTGCTCTCTGCGTGATTTTGAATTGCCAGTTGATGCTCACTGTCCAGTCTTAAGCCCATACCCATTTAACCATCACCATGTCTTGATGCAACTCTTTTTTGTTCACAGTTGAGTGTATATGTAAGCATATGCGCTACGCGCAGGCTAAGCCAACAGCCGTCAGCCGTCAGCCGTCAGCTTATTTTATTCAAAAGCTGTTCGGTGTAGCGTGGCCACAGGCCAATGGCCACTCAAGTAGCACCATCTGTAGTGCGTAAGCATTCAGCTATCAGCCGTCAGCCGTCAGGTTATTTTATTCAAAAGCACCATTAGTAGCCTAAGCTATGGGCATAAACTGTTCGGTGTAGCGTGGCCACAGACCTTTAGCTGTTCAGGTAGCATGGGCGTAGCGCTAATCGCTGTTCGCTGATAGCTGACGGCTGAATGCTTACGTAGCGCTAATCGCTGTTCGCTGATAGCTGATAGCTGATACGCGACACGCTGATAGCTGATAGCTTACGTGTATATTACCGTCAACTGTCAACCGTTAACCAAAAATTATCAATTATCAAATTATCAACTATAATATCACTTGTAATAGGTAAGATATTGTCGGGTGTAATACGTATTAGTCTTCAGTGTTGGTCAAATTTAAATTAACAAGTCTCAAGTCACAAGTCTCAATCGTAAATTTTCAATTAACAAGTCATTAAGGACCAGGGTTTGATATGACTCCTAACCGCACTATAACAGCAAACAACGAAGAGTATCGATTTTTTTTTCAGGAGAATGCTGCCAATATTTTTAAACACCATGACCGGGAAGTAATAGACTGCTTGCAACGTCGTAAAATTTCGATTAGCAACATTATACCATTGGATCAGGTTTACAATATATCTGTAAAAATCGGTAAAAATATTCCCTTTAAGTCAGTAAAAAAGTTGGCCTTACAACAAATGGAGGCAGTAGGAGAATTTCTTCAATATTTTCAAATCAGCATCCTCGGTCAACCCACCAGTATCTTCCAACTCCATGAGATTGAAATTAAAATAGATAAAATTTTTACCCCTGGCTTAACCTATGAGGGCGGAAAACTACTAATCTCTATTCCCGACTCGTCCTTACCGTTTCAGTCCCGTTACCTTAGCGATCAGGAGCTGAAAAATCAATGGAATAAGGGGAATCATCTTTCCAAAAAGTCTCTGTCTCGTAAAGCTTGGTGGTTATTAAATCCGATCGGGGAATTTAGGACTAACCTCAGAACAATGCTATGGCAAGCTGCCCAAAAGCAAATTTTAGGTATTGACAAACTATTACTTAAGTTTGGCTTAATTGATAGATATGATAGCAGTCAACAAAGTGGTGAGCAACCCAGCTTACTGTTCAACCAGAATCCACCACCACAAGATCAGGGGTTGAGACAGAATCCTCCAACACAAGATCAGGGATTCAGAGAAGGTGCGATCGCATTGATCAAAAACTCTGTAAATGAAGAGAAGCTGGGAATAGACTTAGAAGTCGTACTTAAGGATCAAGATGAGGCTACTTTAGGGAAGCTGCTGGGATTATTTAGGCAAAACTTGGCAGACGCCGGCCAAATGGAAGAACTGATTGAAGCTGGTGCTTTAACCCTACAACAAGCCGTTTTCCATGAACAATCTGAAATTGATATTAAGATGTTTGGGTTTGTGAATGTGGGTAATTATCATCGCATTGATGTATCGCTGAATATAAGTGCTGGTTACTTGAAAAAATATGTTGAATTGATTCCCAGAAAGGCTGTTATAAAAGCAATTCAATTCGGATTTGTTAACGTCTATACTATAGACGATATTACAGTAAATCCTAACTTCCATGGAGCAATTAAGCTCTATTGGGAAACTGCTGCTCTGGAAAAATCACTGCAAGAATTAAGTCTAGTAAATCTCTCAGAGCAGTCAAGTTAGTAAACGTCAGCGGTCAGCGGTCAGCGGTCAGTGGTCAGCGGTCAGTGGTCAGTTATCAAGTATGCAGACGGAAGTCACATTAAACAGATAGTTACCTGTTATATTCAAAAGCACCTCAAGTAGCGACTGAATCAAGACAGCGTGGGCGTAGCCCATAAGCTAATAGCTAATAGCTGATAGCTGATAGCTAATAGCTGATAGCTGATAGCTGATAGCTGATAGCTGATAGCTGATAGCTGATAGCTAATAGCTGATAGCTGATAGCTGATAGCTTAAGTCATTACTCAATAGTCATCAGGGTACTCAACAGTCAACAGTCAACAGTCATTAATCCCTTGTTAATTGACAAGTTGGTAGTAACCATTGACAATTAACAAGCAATTTTCTGCTTGCAATTATGGCCACTAGCAATCAATTGGAGTCTTTACTCCTACAACTCGATGACCGCAGCTACAAATCCTACAGAGATATCAAGGGCAGCTATCAGTTTCCAGATTTCACTCTAGTGATTGACAGGGTTCAGGGAGACCCCTTTGCCTCTCCTAGCCAAGTGCGCGTGTACTTACCCCAGTCAGTGGCTGGTTTCCCCAGTGAGCTTTATCGAACTGACAGCCGAGCCATTGCCCTAGAAGATTATCTAACTCGCTCATTTGATTGGGTAGCTGGGGAAATGAGCTGTCGGCGGGGTACTGGGAATAGTGGCTTGATTGCCATTACCCGTGTCGGACAATCCGTGCTGGAGCGCACCTCCGCTTTGGTTAGTGATCAAGGGGTAGAAATCCGGTTTGTGGTAGGATTACCAGCTCGTGGTCGTCGGATTTCTGGGCGTCAGGCCGCAGAAATGCTATGCCAAGATATCCCTGATATTATTGACCAATCCATCAAGTATGAAGTCCTCGATCCAGCTGAGATTAAGCATCATGTAGAAACAGTGGAAGATGCCGATTGGCTGCGTCAACAGCTCGGACCCCGTGAATTAGTTGCCTTTATTCCTAACGGTGCTATTTTGCCACGCTCCAGTGGGGTGGATGACAAACCATTACAAGAGGATGCGATCGCATTTCAATCTCCCAAGACACTTCAAGTCGCATTCACTTGTCCCAATCGAGGATTAATTACCGGTATGGGAATCCCAGAAGGGATCACCTTGATTGTAGGAGGTGGCTATCATGGCAAGTCCACAGTGCTCAAAGCCATTGAATTAGGAGTTTACAATCATATTCCTGGAGATGGACGGGAATTAGTAGTCACCAATCCCACCGCCGTCAAGATTCGGGCTGAAGATGGTCGGGGGATTTCTGGTGTAGATATTTCCCCATTTATTAATCAATTACCTCAAGGTCGCTCCACTGAAAAATTTTCCACCACCAATGCTAGTGGTAGCACCTCCCAGGCCGCAAATATTATGGAAGCACTGGAGGCCGGTACCGAGTTACTGTTGGTAGACGAAGACACAGCAGCAACTAACTTTATGATTCGCGATCGCCGTATGCAGGAGCTGATTGCTAAAGATAAAGAACCGATTACACCATTTATTGATAAAGTCCAACAGCTCTATACCGAGTATGGTGTCTCTACTATATTAGTCATGGGAGGCAGTGGAGATTACTTTGATGTAGCCGATACGGTCATTGCCATGGACAACTTCCAACCCCAGGATGTCACGGAAAAGGCTCAGTTAATTGCCGAAAAATACTTTACCGAACGCAGCGCTGAAGGCGGGAAACACTTTGGCACTATTACCCCACGAGTACCATTAGCCCATGGGATTGACCCCAGTCGTGGACGCAAAGCCGTAAAATTGAAAGTCCGAGATGTAGATGAAGTAGGGTTTGGTGCAGAAAATATTGATTTATCTGCTGTTGAGCAGATTGTAGAAGTAGGTCAGTTAAGAGCAATTTCCAAAGCTCTTGTTTATGCTAAAGAGCATTATATCGATGAACGGTTGACCCTATCGGAAATTTTAGCTCTGGTGATGAGGGATATTGAAGAAGAAGGATTCGATGTACTAACGTTCTTTCCTGAAGGGGATTTAGTTCAATTCCGCCCCTTGGAATTAGCAGCAGCGCTGAATCGATTGCGGACCCTGTCAGTACTTTGAGGGGAATCCGGATCAACAGTCCTTTTTAAATTATCAATTATCAATTATTGAACTGATGAAAATAGAAGACTATTTTGATTTTATGGCTCCTGATGATATTCGCATCAAAGGAACCCGAGTGGGCATTGAAAATGTGCTGTATGAGTACATTTATCGTAATCGTACTCCAGAAGAAATTCTTAACTGTTTTTACACCATTACCTTAGAACAAGTTTATGCTACAATTCTTTACTACTTAAATAACAAAGAAGTTGTCAGCCAATATATTTATGACTGGCTGGAATGGAGTCATCAGCAACATAAAGCTCAAGAACTAAACCCTCCTCCAGGTATAGTTAGATTACGAAAATTAAAAGCGGAACAAGAAGCTAATAAGGTAAGCATTCAGCTATCAGCTGTCAGCCGTCAGCTAATCAACGGAAGGTAGTAAACAAACTAGGGGGTGCTGGTACGACTGGTTGAAAATCCCTGCTGGTTTTACTCATCCGATCCCGTGCAGTTAAAGCGCCTGATAGCAGCTCAAGTAGCGTGCGCGTAGCGCTAATCGCTGTTCGCTGATAGCTGACGGCTGAATGCTTACCTAATAAGAAAGCCTGTACCATGGCTTAATCGCAATCATCCCATCATGCCCATACGTCAAACCTTAGACTTACCAAAGATCCAACTGTCTTACCTAGAATGGAACCAAGGCCAAACTCCCTTGTTACTCTTACATGGATTAGCAGACCATGCCCTAGTGTGGTCTAGCCTCGGGGATTACCTTGCCCCAAAGTATCATATCGTTGCTCCAGATCTGCGCGGTCATGGGGAAAGTAGCAAGCCGGATCTTGGCTATACCTTTGATGATCACATCGCGGATTTAGAAGCCTTAATGGATCACCTAGGATGGTCTAGTGCTCATATCCTCGGTCACTCCTGGACTGGTAAATTAGTTCCGATCTGGGCTAAGCAAAATCCATCGCGATTACGCAGCCTAATTTTGGTGGATCCCTTTTTCATCGGGAAAATTCCGATGTGGTTTAAGGTTCTGTTTCCCATACTGTTCCGTGTCTTGCCTTTTGTAAAAGCTATGGGACCCTTTGTCAGTTATGAGCAAGCGGAAGCACAAGCTAAACAATTAAAACAATACCGGGGCTGGAGTCCCTTTCAGCAAAACGTCTTTCAAGCCAGCATTGAACCTAAACCTGATGGCAGTTGGGGCAGTAAATTTGTGGTTCAGGCCAGAAATGAGATTTTTGAAGACGTGATGCGCGTAGCAGGACTAACGGAAATCATTGATATTCCTACGGTATTGATAGTACCAGAAAATGGTCTTAATCGCTCCGATGGACAGCTAAAACCCTATAAAACTTATCTCAAAAATCTAACTATTCGTCAAGTTTATGGGAATCATTGGCCATTTTTAGTAGAGCCGGAAGAGTTTAATCGGGCTGTAGAGCTGTTTTTGGAAGAGCAACAGCAAAAGCCCTGTGACGTTGACTGATCACTGTTTGCTCTGAGCTTTTTGCTGTGATGTTTCAGGATTAGACCATTTAATTTTATTACCCCTATTCCCTACTCCCTACTCCCTACTCCCTACTCCCTCAAACCTAGGACGAAGTCCTTTATCCCATTAACTGGTATAGTTAAGTAGCACCAAGGGAATTAATAAAATAGAGTCATGAGCCTTTTAGGAAACATTATCTGGTTAATTTTCGGCGGTTTAGTTGTTGGTGCCGGTTACATTATCGGTGGATTAGGGATTTGTCTGACTATTATTGGCATCCCCTTTGGAATACAGGCTATAAAGTTGGGCATCGCTACTCTGGCACCATTTGGCAGAACAATTGAGGAAACTTCAGAGGCTGGTAGCCTCCTCAATATGATTTTTAACATTATCTGGTTGATCGCTTTTGGCTGGGAGATTGCTGTGGCTCATTTGGTATCAGGGCTAATTTTAGCCATTACGATTATTGGTATTCCCTTTGCCCAACAGCATTTTAAATTAATTCCCCTGTCTCTATTTCCCTTCGGAAGAGAATTGCGCTAAATTTGTAAGCTATCAGTTATCAGCTATCAGCTATCAGTATATGCTTTGATGGGCTTTTATCCAGACTTTAAATTATGATTAATCTCGAACTATTAAATTATTCCGTTTGTGCGATAAGCACGCTACGCTGGGTTTATTATCAGCTGACGGCTGACAGCTGACGGCTGAATGGTTAACTAAATTTTATATTCAATACTTTTGTATTTATGGATAACACAGTTTTATTTGGTATCGGCACTTTGCAGGAGTGGCTAACAGTATTAGGTTATACATCTTTAATTGCTTTTGTTTTTTGGCGCGTGATGCTTACAAAGCCGAAGTGATATATTGAGATACTCTAGCAAAGGGAACAGGCTTGTAGGGTGGGCAAAAACAGTTTGGTTCAAATGAGTATTCTAGATAATATTACTTTGCCCACCCTACTTTAATTGGGATTTTTTTTACACTACATTGACCTACGCGCAAGTCAGAAGTCAGAAGTCAGAAGTCAGAAGTCAGCTTAGACTTACGTTTCGCAATTTAGGAATGTCCTAACCTTAATGTGTATAGCGGTTTTTAATCTAGTAAGGTACAATTTTTTTGGTTTTAGGGAGCAGGGAGCAGCTTACAAGGGTAGGTTTTTTACAAATGAGCGAGTAGGTACTTTAATTACGTAGAAATTCCGAAAACTATGTATTATATTATACAATAATTTCCGGGATAATTCTTTCCATCTCCTCATCTCCCCATAAACCCTTCGATCAGATCTGACCCAATCGCCCTTACACAAAAAAAATAACCACTTCTTCTCTTCTGTTCTCTTCTGTTCTCTTCTGATTGTTTATATTATTTTCTATTTTTTTCTGTGCTTTTCTGTTTACTTGAGCTTCTCCCCCCACACTTCCCACACCTCCCACACTTCCCACACTCCCTGTTTGACCTGTCATGTAAAAAACCTACCCTTATGAGGCAGGGAGCAGGGAGCAGGGAGCAGCGGATATGGGAAGAGGGAAGAGGGAAGAGGTAAAAAAATATGTGTACCTCATGAGGATAAAAAGCGCTATAGTGCTATATATTGAGATACTGCCCTTGACACTCCCCGGTCTAAAGACGCGGGGATTCTTCAATCATTGACTCGACTTGCTGAGCCTGGCCGAAGCCAAGAACAGTAGAGGCCAAATCTCCTGAAGCGTTCGAATCAATGATCCAGGTTCCGGTGTGCCCCACCGTACCCAAGGCTCTGTTTAGGATGTTGATTGCGGCATTGTGGTCACGGTCTAATTCACAGCCACAACGACAGGTATGAGTCCTAGTAGATAGTGATTTCTTTACTACCTCTCCGCAGCCCGAACAATTCTGACTAGTATAGGCAGGGTTTACTGCTACGGTAACTCTACCGAATTTAGTTCCGAAGTGTTCTAACCATTTCCTAAACTGATACCAACCTGCATCGTTAATAGACTTAGCAAGACAGTGGTTTTTAACCAGGTTTTTGACCCTTAAATCTTCGTAAGCTATCAAGTCGTTAGACCGAACTACGCAACGTGCCGGAGACGAAACCTTAGAAGAGTGCAGCCTTACAACAAAACCTGCCACCTTTGATGCATAGCCTACCAACTATAAAGGCTGCACTCTTCTTGCGGTAACTTCTAACCAGTCTCTTGGCATGTTCTTCACGTTGCCTACTTATTTTAAGGTGTTGCCTACCTAGCCTATTAACCGCTTTTCTACGATTGGTTGAGCCTTTCTTTTTTCGGGAAACCCGACGTTGGTAAAATTTTAATCTTTTCTCCCCAGTTCTGTAAAAGCGGGGATTTGGTTCAGTTTTTCCTCTGGAATCAGTGTAAAAGTCTTTTAGCCCTACATCTAGACCGACAGTCGCGTCAGCAGGGACTAATTGTTCCTTTACTTCGACAGAAACACAGAACTGAACATAATAGCCATCAGCTCTTTTTACTATGCGAACTCGTTTGATTTGCTTCTTATCAAAGCGCCACAAGTCCCACGTACCTTTAAGTTTAAGCTTTCCAATTCCCTTCTTGTCAGTGAAGGTTATAGATTTCTGATCAGGGGATATCTTCCACCCTGATTGCTTGTACTCAACTGATCGGCAATTTTTCTGAAAATTAGGAAAACCCTTTTTCCCAGGAACTTTCTTTTTGCAGTTATCAAAGAAACGAGATATTGATGACCATGCTCTCTCAGCCGCAGCCTGTCTGGCCGTTGAGTTTAATTCATTGGCAAACGGGAAATTTTTAGCCAAGGTTTTGCAATATTTATTGAGGTCGTATTTGTTCAACCCTTTATTATCCATCCATAGGCGGAGGCAGCTATTTCTTACGAACTTCATAGTTCGGATAGCTTCGTCTATTGATTGATACTGTGACTTGTTTCCGTATGCCTTAAACTCAAGTATAATCATCAGAATTCGACCTCTTCTGGTATATTATTATGCTAGCAGCCCTAGCGCAATTTGAAAAGTATTTTTGCTATATTTCTTGAAGGGTGGCGCTTTGCCACTGCGAGCCTTCATCCCGGAGACGAAACCTTAGAATAGGGTCGCCTTATTACAAAAACCTTCAAACTTTTACTCATAACCTGCCGACGCTCATTGGCTCCACTATTCTTGCGGTAAATTCTAACCCGGTCTAAAGACACGGGGTTTTCGGCTTTCGGGATGCTTATAACGTAGGTTAGACGATGAGCGCGATCGCGTAGTGGCTCTGAAAGAGCATCCCACTCCCATGGGTTGGTTTTCTACTACTATGCTATCATGATAGTGTAAACATTAGGGAAAACCATGACCAATTTAAGTCTACGAGATATTCCTGAAGAGCTTTACCAAAAAATCAAAGCAATGGCTGCCCGAGAACGCCGTTCTGTGAATCAACAGATTCTGGTGTTATTGGAGCGGTCTGTGGGACTCTCCCAGCGACCTTCAACACAGGTTCTCGAAGCAATTGATCGCACTAGAGAAACAATCTTTACCCGAGTCGGTGTCATGCCTGATTCAGTGGAGCAAATTAATCAGGACCGGAGCCGTTAATGCTGTTGGTGATTGATAGTAGCGTTGTTGCTAAGTGGTTGTTTGTGGAGCCATTAACCAAACAGGCTCTGGCTGTCCGTAAACATTGGGAGTTATCCAGAGTAGATTTGATTGCGCCACAACTGATCCTAGCAGAAGTCGGAAATATCATCTGGAAAAGACAAAGAGTGGGTTTGATTACTGAGCAAGAGGGAAATAGTCTCATTGCCCACCTACTAGCACTATCTCTGCCAACAGTAGAGACAGAATCTATTTTACCCAGAGCCTATAGTTTGGGAGCAGTTTTTGACCGGACTGTCTATGATGCCCTCTATCTAGCCTTAGCAGAGGCAATGGCAGCTAAGTTCATCACGGCAGATCTGCGCTTGTATAATGCAGTTAGTGGGAATTTACCATTCATTGACTACTTGGGTAATTACTAAGTTGACTTGTCCTTCTTGTTGTAAAGATATCACCCCAGAGCATCTTTATCCTTGGCTTGGTGCGTTATTAACGCACCCTACTCCCTACTCCCTACCCCCTACTCCCTACTTTTCACAACCAATTTCCCAGCAAAATAAAAGCCGACCAGTAAATGGGGTGATTAAATGCCTCGCTCTGCAACAGCTCCAGTTGAGCTTGTCGCAAAGCTTCAGCCTTGGTAACCTGGCCTGTGGCTAACCTCTGATAGAACCGAGTCATTAACTCTGTAGTAGCAAGATCGTCCGCAGTCCAGAGACTGGCAATGGTACTGCGTGCCCCCCCACGCACGGCGATACCAGCTAATCCCAACGCTGCTCGGGAGTCTCCCACGGCGGTCGTACAAGCACTGAGGACGAGTAATTCAATCGGATTTTCTTGCTTTTGATCCGCTGAGATCAGAGTATTTAACTCATTGAGATTGATCACGTCATCCCAGGTCAGCAGAAAGGTTTCTTCCGCTACTGAACTAACTTGACCATGAGTGGCGAGATGAACAATTTCGTAACCAGAGCTATTAACTACTGTATTGAAGTTGGATTCAGTAAAGGACTCATTGAGTAAAATCAATGAAGGAATTTGACCCTTGATATTCTCTAATTCGACTTTCACCCCAGGAAGTGCTCCTAAATTGGGACGATGGGGACGAGTTTCGCTAACTCCAGCAGTTAGAACTGAAACGTTTTGTCTGACATTGGCTTTAGGGTCGATTAGTTGTAAACTAGGTGCTACCGCAATACTGTATTTCTCGATGGAATAGCGTTCCCCGTCATAAAGCACCGACATGGGAAGATCGCGCAGACCCCCATCGGGAATAAATACTAGGGTGCGGATGTTACTGTTGGCTAATTCGACTTCAACCGGACCGATTAACCAGTCGTGTATTGTTTGTAAGTTGTCCTTTCTCAGACCTCGCCAAGAATTAATAATATTGATGTTTACCGAAGCCAGTTGTTGTTCTATTTCTGGTTGAGGTAAGTTAGTAGTAATCTGGCGCAGGGGTTGTCCGGGCAAAGTGACAATTACTTCCAGGCGGTCTGGCAAGATAATGGTATAGAATATAGCGGCGTTGGGGTCTATTTCGTCGAGATTAACAGGTTTAGCATCTAGACAAGCATCCCGAAAGAAGTTGTCTAGTTCTGCTAGTTGTAGGGATTCAATTACATCTCGTGCTTGTTTGAGGTTTTCTTGAGATGCATTCGGTTCCAGCAGTAGTCCTACTAATTCTCGGTAGACTGGTTCAACACTCTCTCGAAACCCAAATTGAATATCGCTACTAATCGCGACTAGGTCGCTACGGATAGATTGGAGGGTTTGCACGGATTGAGCATAGGCCGCGATCGCGTAGCGTGACCTTTGGTCAATCGCGTCCAATTTATCCTGTTTTAGATTCAGAATTCTCCCCAGTTGCCATTGCCATTGATAAGCTAAATCCGGAGCCTGGATTTCTTGAGAAATTAGTAACGCTTTTTCGGTTAAGTCTTCCGCTTCATCAAGACGTTGATTGTATTCGTATAAAGTCCCCAAGTTACCGATCGCTTCCGCTTCCGCTCGTTTATCTCCTAAATTCCTAGCTAGCTTAATAGCATCAGCGAGATAAGTAGCAATATCTTTGGGAGATGTGAGTTGTGATGTTGTCGGTTTTAATAGGGTTTTAGCTAGATTAATTATAGCATAAATTGCAGCTTTACTGGGAGATAATTTAGTTAAACTATTGTCGATAGCAGGCAATAATTCTCTGGCTTGTGACCACTCTTGTTGAGCTATCACTATACTCAGTTGATTTAATTGCCCTTGAATTTTCATATCAGCTAAGGGAGATTCCTCCACAACCCGTTGATAGAACTCTAAAGCGTCTGCTGTGTCTCCTTTTAATCTAGCGGTATTGCCCAAACTGATCAGATTATCAGCAATCAAGGTCTGATCTCGTAAGTTTTCCGCTATCGCTAAACTTTGTTGTAAAATTGCTTTAGATTCTTTGAATTTTCCTACTCGGCGCAGCACATCACCTAGGTATTGGAGGGCGGTA
>NZ_JAAHHE010000054.1:0-3950 GCF_010692525.1 Moorena sp. SIO3B2 | reverse complement strand
GGGAATCGGGAATCGGGAATCGGGAATCGGGAGTCGGGAATCGGGAATTGGGTGTGATGACAACAGAATTTGATAAGGCTTTCCCGGATGGTAGGAAGCAGGTTAATGCGATAGCAATTATAAATGATAGTTTTTTCATAATAATTAAGGGAATTTAGAATTTAGAATTTAAAATTTAGAATTTAGAATTTAGAATTTAGAATTTAGAATCGGGAATAGTACTATAATAATAGTTTATTAACTCTTGCCTCTTGCCTTTCTTTAAGAGAGTATGTTCACAACTTAAATAAAAATTATATAGGTTTTATTGCATGTAGGAGGTACACTTATCAATCTCAAAGTCCCCCTTTTTAAGGGGGATTTAGGGGGATCCCTTTGTACCTCATGGGAAAGAGAATTGCTATATATTACTCTTCCCTACTCCCTACTCCCTATTCCCTATTCCCTGTTCCCTGTTCCCTATTCCCCCTTCCCGAATGACAATCAAGATTGGGCAATATCTGCTCCACAGGAGTCCCCTGAAATGGTTGCGCCGTCAGAATAATCGTGCCATCCTTTGCTATTACCCAGCCTTGGGCTTCGATAATCACTTTTTTGTCTTGACGGGGTCTAACGGATGCTTGGGCTTGTAATGGTTGTCTGTTGCTGGCTAACCTAGGACGAGTTCTCCACCTGACTGTTCTGTGGGCATTAATCACTGGATCCTCTGGAGTCGGTGGTAAACCGCCTTTTCCGATAATGGTAAAGGAACTGCCGCCAGCAATCCGATTGTTCTCAAAGCCACAAAGGTCATTGGCCAGGATCGCTTCTGCATCCACCAGGATTCCTGGCAATTCGTTTAAGCCTGAAGTGGGGTCTACCTGGGAGATGTTGAGGATTACCTCACCGTTGAAGGATGAGCCACGTTCGGAGGTGGAAGTAATGTCATTGTCTGGAGTGAGACGGTCGCGAAACTCTAAGCCAAAGATGCCTTTGGCGTTAATTTCAACACGACCTCCTGAGCCTTGGTCAGCATCGGCAATGATGTCACTATCTCCCAGACCGACTAAGGTATCAGTCTTAATTTCTATCTTTCCCCCAGTGGTTGTATTCTGAGCTTCAGTTATAATTTTGCTTTCGTTGAGGAGTCGGATGTCACGGGAAAAGAGTTTAATATTGCTGTCGTCTCCTCCTGCTGTTTCTGCTGTGATCCTGCCATTGTTGTCAAGGAAGATGGAGTTGGCATTAATATCTACCGTGCCTGCTGAACTATCCTTGTTAATGCTTCTAGCGCTAACTTCTGCTCCATCAGAGATTATTAACTTGTCAGTGGTAATATTCAACAAATCTCCGGCATTTCCTGTTGCTTCCCGATTAGCTTGAATAAATAAGCCGCTGCGAGACCGACCATCAGCTGAGGTACCAATCAGTTGAATCTTAGAAGAAGCATCTACAGTCAAATTTCCCCCGTCCCCTTCACCAAGAGTCCTAGCTGAAACAGCTGCTCCATCAGAGACGATTAACTCCCCAGTGGCAATCTTCAAATCTCCCGCATTTTTTGTCCCTTCAGTTTGAGTAAACAAGCCGCTGATAAACCGAGCATCAGCTGAGGTACCAATCAGTTGAATCTTAGAAGAAGCATCCACTGTCAAATTTCCCCCGTTCCCTTCACCAAGAGTCCTAGCTGAAACAAATGCTCCATCAGAGACGATTAACTCCCCAGTGGTAATCTTCAACTCTCCCCCATTTCCTCTCCCAAAAGTTTGAGTAAACAAGCCGCTGAAAAACCGACCATTGGCTGAGCTACCAATCAGTTGAACGGAGGAGGCATCCACCGTCAAATCTGCCCCGTCCCCTTCACCGAAAGTGCTAGCTGAAACAAGTGCTCCATCAGAGACGATTAACTTCCCAGTGGTAATCTTCAACTCTCCCCCATTTCCTATCCCTAGAGTTCGAGTAAACAAACCGCTGGCAAACCGACCATCAGCTGAGGTACCAATCAGTTGAGTCGAGTCGGCATTCACAGTCAAAGTTCCGCTGTCCCCTTCACCGATTGTGCTAGCTGAAACAAATGCTCCATCAGAGACAATTAACTCTCCAGTGGTAATACTCAAATTTTGCGCATTTCCTGACCCAAAAGTTTCAGCAAACAAGCCACTGGGAAACGTCTCATCGGCTGAGATACCAATCACTTTAACAGTAGAGGAGACATT
This sequence comes from Moorena sp. SIO3B2, assembly GCF_010692525.1. Taxonomy (NCBI): domain Bacteria; kingdom Bacillati; phylum Cyanobacteriota; class Cyanophyceae; order Coleofasciculales; family Coleofasciculaceae; genus Moorena; species Moorena sp. SIO3B2. The sequence continues at coordinate 1,758 of NZ_JAAHHE010000054.1, read as the reverse complement.
CAAAGTCAAATCTCCGCTATCCCCTTCACCAAAAGTGCTAGCTGAAACAAATGCTCCATCAGAAACAATTAACTCTCCAGTGGTAATACTCACATCTCCACCTTGTCCTGAGCCAGTTACATCCGCAGTTATCCTAGAACCACCCTCAAGACTCAATTGTGAAGCTCCAACCTCTATCCCACCACCACTGCCACTTCCTCTGGTATCCGCAAACACAAAAGAGCGATCGCGTAAACTAACATTACTCCCCTGCACCTGGATACTGCCACCACCAATGCCACTAGTATCAACTAATGCCCCCTCCGACAAACTAATATCCTGAAATTGTTCAACTCCTGAATAATCCAACCTAAAAGTACTATCCGTTGGTATCAATTTCACCACACCATTAGAACCAACACTCCCCAGCTCAATCCGTCCATCCAATGCAATATTAAAGCCACCAGGAATATTCACATCACCACCAATCAGCCCTAAGGTTTGACCATCTGGTACCCGTAAGAAACTCAACTGATTAGTAATAGTCCCTGGATTAGAACCATATTGCAAACCAAGAGGCCCCTTAATCGTTAACAGAGGTGGAGCATCTGGGTTGGTGGCGCTGAATTTAAAACTATTGTCAAACAACACACTATCAGCAGTACTTCCAAAAAATGAACCTCCCACATCCAGTCTGCTATTAGGACCAAAGAAAATACCGTTGGGATTTATCAAAAATAAGTTAGCATTTCCCAATACTCCCAGAGTCCCCAAAATATTGGAAACATTACCTCCAGTTACCCGACTTAAGATGTTATCAATTCCCCCTGGATTAGCAAAATAAACTCGCCCGAACTCCGCCACATTAAAATCTGAGAAGCTGTGGAAAAGATTACTGTCTCTAATCGCGCCACCTTCAATTAAATCTGCCAGGGCACCGTTAACAGTCACATTGGGGGTTACCACAGAGCTTTCATTCCCTAGGGTATTATCTGGGGTGATTTGCCCTAATGCCGTAGTTGCAGCCACTAGAGAATACAGCAAAACGCTAGTTGCTGGCACCAGTCGGGAAATCGGAGGTTTCATTTTAATCAATCAGCTATCGAGTTTTCTGATTATTTCAGTAGGGTGGGCAAAGTTATGATTTCGTGAGTACTTAAAACAATCAAACTGTTTTTGCCCACCCTACAAGCTGATTATTCCAGGAAATATATTGCAGTTGGATTAATTTACAAATTCTTTACAAAGACTTTACTGAAAATTTACAATAACAGGTAGCAGGGAGCAGGGAATCGGGAATGGGGAATCGGGAATCGGGAATCGGGAATGGGGAATCGGGAATGGGGAATCGGGAATCGGGAATCGGGAATCGGGAATCGGGAATCGGGAATCGGGAATCGGGAATCGGGAATCGGGAAGATATCAAAGTAATAATATTTGATTATTTTAGGATTTAAATTGATATTAATTACATTCTAAATTAGTTTTTTGTAATGAAAAATAACTCAAAAAAGCATTTATTAAAAAGGAATAATCAAGATATTTTTCAGGCAATCAGCGTCAAAAAAGACTTTACTTCATATAGCCTTTTTAGTTGAGATGTAAACATAGGATTGATGTAAGAGGATATCTGAAAAGTTTTTTGATACTGAATTTTGCCCCCCTAGCCCCCCAATTCTGGGGGGAACAAGAATCAATTTGCTGGTAGAAGTCCCCCAAAATTGGGGGACCAACGGGGGCTTGGATGTAGCAAATGAGACTTTTCAGACAACCTCTAAA
>NZ_JAAHHE010000539.1:0-3331 GCF_010692525.1 Moorena sp. SIO3B2 | reverse complement strand
TATGATTCCTTTATTATCTCTCTAATAGCTACTTTTAGGATTAATAAAATATATTTCGTTATTAGCGTTATATATTTGTTCAACTGTATGACGCTTTCCTATACTTTCTCTAAAAGTACATGCCATTTCTATGACTCGTTGTTCCAAAGTTATTTTACTATCAGTATTTCCTTGAACATGTTTTTCAATATTTTTAGTTGCAATAGTTAAAACATGCATTGTATCAACTGGGACATCCTCAATTATTTGCTTATAAGCCTGAGCCTCAGCATTACCAAATTTCTCAGGAATATCTGTAATAAAATTACACATTTCAGGATCTATCTCCAGCAAGTAATTATAATCCGATTCTTGGTTTCTGAAAACTTGGCTGAGTGGAGAAATAACATTTAATTGAATTGTTAAAATATTTGAAAGACAAGGTAATTTTAAGATATCGAGTTCTTTTTTAAGATTTTGGATAATCCCAAGAGTAGCTTCTGGAAAGCCACTCATAACACATTGAAAATCAAGCCCCATTTTGTCTAAAGTAGAAGATTTAAATTTATCCATCAGTTGTTTGTAAAGAATAACTGAGAATTTATTTGGATCTACACCAATAGCAAAAATTTTGACATCATTTGGAATTTTCTCTTCTTCTTTCAGCTTAAGTATTGCTTCGATACAAGCAGCAGTACCGGCTCCAGCACCACATCCAATATCTAGAATGCACAATCTTTGCTTATGCCTAAGCCAGCTTATTAATCTGTCTTCTCCAACCACATTTTCTAAAATGTGTGCAGCTTTAAAGTAGTGTGTTGGAAAAAGATAGTAATACTGAAAAGCCACACTCGTTAGATCTTCTCCTTTTAGTATCTCTTGCCAATTGCCACGAGGATCTATTGATTTGTATCCCTTGGCTAGGCTACTACCATCAAGCCACTCATGTACAGCATTGTAAGCATCGGCAACAATAGGATGAAAACGGCGATATGTAGGTGGTTGTTCAGTCACTGAATGCATTCCTTTGGGATTTGAATAATAAAGTTACTAATTTTTTTTGAAAAACCGCTGGCATCTTGGGAATAAGCTGATATAAATAACCTCTGTTTTGCCCTAGTCATGGCCACATAAAACAACCGTCTTTCTTCTTCAAGATTATTATCGCGAACACTAAAATAATTAGGAAATTCATTTTGAACAGCACCGGCAATGAAAATACTGTCAAATTCTAAACCTTTGGATTGATGAACTGTGATAATTGGAACTTGATTATTGTCTTGAGAAACTCGATCTAAGTTTTTGGCAAGAGCAGTAAATTCAATAATGCTACGTAAAGCTGTGTCAGGGTGCAAATTTGGATCGTCCTGTGCTTGGAAAAACCGTAAAAGATTGTGGATATTTTGCAGGCGTTTCTTTTGAGATTGATAATAATTGTATAGTCCAGATTCTACCAATAATGTATCCAGCAAATCTGAAGGTCTTAATGATTGGCTGACATCGCGCCAGTGCTCTACCTGTTCAGCAAGTCCTTCAAATACCTCGCCATAACGGTACACTAAAGCTTGACGATAATCCGCTCTTCGTTCCACCAAAGGTATGAGTAGCGCCAACAAATCAATGGTGGTTTCCACATCATCCATTGCCTTATGGCTAGGTAGGTGGGTAAGATTGAGATGCTCTGCCAAAACTTCTAAACTGTAGCGTTCAGATTCAATGAAACGATTGGCTAGTTCTAGGGTGTCCTCCCATTGCAGCTTTTTTGGATAACTAACACCAGCTTTTTGAGCTTGAGCTGTCACCATCTTAATATCAAAGCCCACATTGTGTCCAACTAGCAGAGAATCCCCCACAAACTCGAAGAACTCACCAAATACATGTTTAGCATTTCTACCATTTTCTGCCAAGAAGCGATCGCTATGTCCGTGTATTCGTTCCGACTCACCAACGCTGACAGTATTAGTAATGTAAGCGTGAAATCTAGCCTGTTTTTTACCATCAACTAGACGAATTGCTGCAATTTCCACCACTTCATCTTGACTCACTGAAAACCCTGTTGTTTCCACGTCAAAAACTGTTACGACTCCAGATGAATAGGCGCTTAAAAGTTCACTAAAAGGATCTCCATCTTTAAATGTGCGGCTTGATACCATGTCAGTTAAACTAAAGCCACAATTTTTGCCTTCTTCAATTACAGCTTTAATCGTCCCATCACCAATTCCACGACTTGGACGTAGCAACATCCGACGCATTGCCCCTGCATCAAAAGGATTTAGAATCAGACGTAGGTAAGCAAGAGCATCTTTGACTTCCTGTCGCATGAAAAATTGGAATCGCTCAACTGTAATACAAGGAATACCCATGCGCTCCAATATCTGACTGATAATCTCTGTGCGTTTATGGTTACGAGCAAGAACTGCTACTCGACTGTAAACAAAATCCTTTTGCTTACTTGCTAGTTGCTGGATTTGTCCACCAATCCACTCTGCTTCCGTCCACTCATTATTTGCTAAATGGAATTGAATCAAATCACCATCTTTACACTCAGGCGCTGGTGTAATGTTTGTTTGTCGATGTTCAAAGGAATCTGCAAATCCAGAAGCAGCATTCAGCAGGACTTTTGTTGCTCGATAGTTCCAGGTTAAAGAATAGCTTCTAGGATTAAAATCATGATAAAATTGTTTAATTACCTTCTCTGGTTCAGAACCTCGCCATTCATAAATAGTCTGATCTAAATCTCCAATCATCCCTAAATTACCACTGTTGGCAGCCAAGTGCTTGACAATACCATACTCTGACAGATGGGTGTCTTGAACTTCGTCAACTTGAACAAAATCAAACTTATCTGTCCAACGTTGGCTAATCTCTGGTTCATGGTGTACCATGAGACGAACATAAAATATCAGATCTGCAAAGTCTAAGGCATGACGCTTTTGAAGGATAGTTTGATACTGAGCAGCACATTGAGCGTAGTTATTCCCTAATGGGGCATATAGATTTTCAACCAGATTATCTAGAGATAATTTACAGTTTTCAGCCTGAATTTTGCACTTAACTAAGCTAGAAAACAACTGCTGGGCATCTCTATCTTTCAATACATGGAAAACTTCTTTAACCAATTCGAGACAATCATTATCGTCATAAATCACGAAATCTGTTGGCAATCCAATCTGACGAGCTTCCATCCGTAGTATGGAGGCACACAAACCATGAAAAGTTTTAATTGTTAGGTGTTGTAGTTGTTCTGGACAATACTGAGATAACCGCCCGCTCATTTCCTTGGCAGCTCGATTGGTAAAGGTCAGGCATAGAATTCGTTGAGGAGAGATACCCTGATTAATTGCACATAAAA
>NZ_JAAHHE010000538.1:0-3336 GCF_010692525.1 Moorena sp. SIO3B2 | reverse complement strand
GGGAATCGGGAATCGGGAATCGGGAATCGGGAATCGGGAATCGGGAATCGGGAATCGGGAATCGGGAATCGGGAATCGGGAATCGGGAATCGGGAATCGGGAATCGGGAATCGGGAATCGGGAATCGGTATAAAACAAAATATCTCTACCGGATTAGACTAAAAAATGCTCGGATCATTAGTGATTAGTGTTTTAATTAAACCCTCTATTTAATTGGTTTTTGTTTAAACAATAATTGCCAATATTAACTAAGTTTTTGTTTAAAAGTTAGTTATCATCATAAAATCCAATCAAAAATATATATTCTAGTCTATTTTTGCCTTTTGCCTTTTGCCTTTTGCCTTTTGCCTTTTGCCTTGCTAAAATTAATCTTAGCAAGGCAAATAACTACTCAACCTTGAACTGGTCAGCACTGGCTTGAAGATTCTGAGCCATGGCGAGGAGTTCTTGGAAAGAGGTAGAAATTTCTATGGCATCCTCAGAAGTCTTGTTGGCAATTCCTGCAACCTCAGTCATGGTTTGGGTCACTGATTGGAACTCTTCGGTCTGTACCTGGGTTGCTTGGGTAATACCGTCTACGAGCTGGCTGATTTGGCTGGTGGCTTCAACAATGGCATTGAGAGTTAGACGGGTATCTTGTACCATTGCGGTTCCTTGGGCAACCTGTTGAATACCTTTATCCATGGCTGTAGATACCTCAGCAGTACTCTTCTGGATATCCTGCACCAACTGTTCGATCTCAGTGGTGGCTTCCGCTGACTGACGGGCTAGAGAACGCACCTCATCGGCAACAACTACAAAACCCCGTCCATACTCACCGGCTCTTGTGGCTTCAATGGCTGCATTCAACGCTAGCAATTGGGTCTGATTAGTAAAGTTGCTAATCAGGTTCACTACCCTCGAAACCTTCTGGGAGGATTCGCTCAGGCGCTTGAGCCGTTTGCTGGTTTCTGCCACTGTCTCCCGGATTTCCAGAATTCCATCTACGGTACGGTTCATGGCGGCATCCCCTGCTTGGAGGGTTTGGTTAGCGGTTTGGACTGCCACTTCTACCTGTTGAGCACTCTGACCTACAGCTTCTGTAGAATTAACCATGGTCTGGATGTGCTCTAAGACTTCACCGAGAGCCATAAATTGTTGCTGGGCTTGGGCTGTGAGCAAAGCAATGGAGGATTCCCTGTCAACAGACGTTTGGGCAACTTTCCTGGAGGCTTGCTGGACTTGAGTCACGATCCGGCGCAGGCTTTGTAAGGTGTTGTTGTAGGCATCAGCAATGGTACCTACTTCATTGTTGGTTACCGGAGCTCGGACAGTGAGGTCTCCTTCTAGAGCTGGCCGCACTGCTGAGAGCAACTGCATTACCTCCCGCTGTACCGCTTCTTTGTCGGCTTTCTCCCGTTGTGCGGCATTGGTCAGCTGCTGGGACTGGTTCTGGATTTGTGCCAGATACTCAGCCTGTTGCAGGGCTGCCCCCACTTGCACCCCAATCTGAGCCAGGGCGTTGAGTTCAAACTCTTGCCAGTTACGAGCACCAGTATTTTGGTAGGTAGCCAGTAAACCCCATAAGGTTCCTTCTAGAAAAATTGGTGCCAGCATATAAGCCTTAACCTCATATTGCTCCAAGGTTTCCAGGTAACCGTCAGAATAACCAAAGGTGTAAATGTCATCAACTGCCACGCTTTCACGATTGCGATACCGACCTCCCTGGGTGTCTTGTAGATAAGTATCGGGCCAGAAGGCTTGGATATCCGCTCCCACCCATGGTAACCAACCGGTGGCAACTGCCTCAGCCACAAACTCACCAGTCCAATCAGGATTGAATTGATAGAGGGCTACGCGATCGCATTTGAGCAACTGCCGGACTTCTTGGGTTGTGATACCATAGATTTTAGTTACCTCCCGAGACTGGAATAGCTTACCGACTATTTTGGTTACCCCCTGAGCAATAAAAGCCGCTTTGGTGAGTTGGCTAGATTGGGCTCGCAACTGATCTAGGTAATGGGATCGCTGCAAGGCTAATCCCAGGGAATTACTAATCTGGAGCATGAGGGTGACATCAGTATCTTGCCACTGACGGGGTCCCGTATTTTGGTAAGCCGCCAGCAGCCCCCAGAGCTTTTCACCTTGGAAAATCGGCATAATCAGATATGCCCTGGCTTGGTATTGTTCCAGAGTGTTGATGTAGCAAGGAGAGAAACCAATGGCATAGATGTCATCAACCTGCTTGAAGCGGTCACCTCGGGCGAAGTCCCCACCCTGGGTTTCTTGCAAGCAGGTATCAACATTAGACAGAGAATTAACACTCAGGACTGTAACTGTGCAGCGCTCAGAAGCCGTTGTATCCACCTTCAGGCGGTCGTCTCTTTCTTGTTCAGTGATTAGGGAAAGCCAGCCAGGGGCAACGGATTCCGCCACAAACTCACCACTCCAGTCGGAGTTGAAGCGATAGATCACTACCCGGTCAGCTCCCAACACTTGCCGCAACTCTTTGGTAATGCTCTGGAAGACACTGTAAACATCTACAGACTGGGACAAATGGTTGCTAAGGCTTGCTACTACTCGCTCCCGCACAGCAGCTTGGGCAAGCTGGTGGGATTTGGCTTCTACTTGATTCAGGTAGCTCAATTGCTGTAGGGCTACCCCAAAGTGCAGGGCAATCTGCTTGGCAAAATCAATCTCATACTCCTGCCATTGACGGGGCTGACTGCATTGGTTAATGCACAACAATCCCCACAAATCAGGTCCTTGAAGTAGGGGCACAACCAGATTAGCCCGGACTTGGAACTGAGCCAGCAGCTCAATATGGCAATCGCTCAGTCCGGCATTGTAGACATCAGCAACCGCTTGCACACGTCCTTCGGTATAGTGAGGGGCATACTGTTCACCAAAGCAGTGGTCGGTAACTTTGGTTCCTAGCATGGCATCGTAGCCTGATGCCACATCCTCAGATACCAATTCCCCATCATCAAAGCCAGAGTTAGGGTAAAACCGAAATACACCCACCCGGTCAACCTGAAGAAGCTTGCGAATTTCGATAGCGGTTGTCTTGAAAATGGTATCCAGGTTTCGAGACTGACGGATCTTGTTGATGATTCCAACTACCGCTCGCTCCATCCGTGCGATTTTAGCTACCTGGGTAGATTTTGCCTCTACTTGGGCCAGGTACTCTGTTTGTTGTAGGGCAACTTCAAAGTGTAGGGCAATCTGCTTGGCAAAATCAATCTCATACTCCTGCCATTGACGGGGCTTACTGCATTGGTGAATGCATAAAAATCCCCAGAGTTCAGTTCCTTTACGCAATGGCACCACCAGGTTAGCCCGGACTTGAAACTGAGC
>NZ_JAAHHE010000537.1:0-3338 GCF_010692525.1 Moorena sp. SIO3B2 | reverse complement strand
GGGCAGATTTTTATTAAGGGTAATTATCCTAACATGATCTAAGCATCCTGGTTGGGCTTATTTTTTGTAAATGCGAAGATAGGTTTGTACATAATCCATAGAGAACTGACCGGGATTCTCTCGAATCCTAGCTGTAAATCTTTGGTAGAATTGGTTGACAATATCAGAAATGTCTTGATTGGATCGATTGCTTAGGGCATTTCTCAATGTATGTTCACTCCAAGAGCGAGTCGCTTGGGTGAGACCTTGGGCAAATTTCTCTGCATCCCTATCATCTTCGTACTGAGACCGATAAGGGCACCGAATCAGCATGGTTCGGGTATCTCCTAATCGTAAGCCAGCTTGATAAACTTCACTTTGAGGGTCTTCGAGACACGCAGTAAACTCGGCTTCTGTTCGGTAATAACTTTGTGATGTAGCGCCAACATACTCTTCTGGTTGAATCAATTCCTCAATCTGCATTTGTTTCCAAATTTCGTGCAGAATATCTTTCAGGTTCAAGTCTACCAGGTTGTGCCCTACATAGCGCCCTTGTTCGTCTACGGATAAGTTGACGGTTACTATTTGACCTCCAGATTTGAGTTCTTTAGCTCTAGCCAGGAGAATAGTGCTCCAGTCAATCTGTGACTGTGCTTGAAAAATTGCTTTATCTTCTACTGGGGCAGAAACATTGACATCAATATGATTGCTTAGATGTTTGGGTAGCTTACTTAGCCAGTGCATGGCTGTGGAGGAGAAACCAAAGTCTAGACTATTGGGGGGACAAACAGGTTCATAAAATGATCGTGGAACCATTGAAACTACTAGATTTTGATCACCCTGCATCAAGAAGGTTGCATTTTTGCCTAGGGCATTAAAGTCATTACTGGGTAAATCATTAAATATTACTTCAACAAAAGCCCCGTTATTTTGTTTTTTTATAGTAGCAATAATCTGCTGCCATAATCCTTGGCTAGTACCACCGTCTGCAATGCCATAATCAGCTAGTCTTACCTGTGAAGAGTTTTGGATGGGCTGGATTGCTTTTGCTACTAAATCCCCAGCAGCTTCGAGACAAAGTTTGGCTCCAAGGGTGTTGAGTGAGTAGTTCGATGACATATAAATTTCCATGTACTATCCTCTGTAATGATGAGTATTTTAACCGGTTTTTTAGTTAATTAATGGTCAATAAAACCAGAAAATTACTTGCAAAATATTGGTGGTTTATCTGCTATTTTTTTCAAGCAAGTAGTATTATAGCCATTGGTCACCAGTTAATTAATCGCGTAATTTGTCAGGGTCAACCCATCTAAGCCTAGGAATAATATCAGGAAATTAAAGCCGAATAAATCAACAGAGGAGTAGACATCTGAAACTGAATAATTTACGGTTATTCCGTACTGATTCGGCTAAGTTTTAATAAACAAAACCTAAAAGTATTACTAGGGAATACTTTTAGGTTTTGAGATACTATGTAGTCTCAAGTATCAATTATCATCAAAATCTAAAAGCTATACACAGTATAGTTTTAGCCAATTCAAGTTAACAGCATATCATAACAGGTATCAACTAGCATAATTTACTCTCAGAAAATAATACAGGAGTCCCTCCATTAAGTCAATCGGGTCGGGGATTTATAGCGGTTTTCAATTAGGTGAATTCCAAATTTTTGGGTTTTAGGGAACAGGGAACAGCGGATCACCGGAACAGCGGATCTGGAAGCCACCCATAACCCCTCCGAGGAGGCGAAGAGAGGGAAGAGGGAATAGGGGAAAAATCCGGCGTTGCTTAATAATGGAATGATTTTAATAGTTTTTAGGTGCGCTTTCCGTTGGCGAATTAAATTCGCCACGGGTCGCACCTGTGGAATGGGCATCTTGCCCGTTTCATTTCCAGGCAGGCAGGATGCCCACCCCACTCATATTCATTCAAAGATTCAGCAATGCCGTAATCTTTGATTCGGTCTAGGAGGATTTCACAGGCTACCAGTGCTATAAGCCTGCCAAGCAATGGTGACAATAACACGAATAACTTCAACTGTACCGGCTACAGTAACAATTGCGCCGATCTCGCGTACCACACGGGGCGGCATATTGCCTTCCCAGGGTAAAAGGGATTTGGATTTGTAGTGCTGTATCACGTTACCGATTCCTGTATAACGTTTGATGCTCAGTTCCTTTGGCAGTGCCGGGAGTCCCTGATTACTGGAAGACAGTTTATCAGAGCGGCGAAACGGTACAATGTCATCACCAAAGGCTGCAATATATTCATCACAATTGGTCAATGTCTGCGCAAAGGTGATCAGACCTTCCGAGGCTAAAAGGGAGCTCCACTTATGGATCTCGTTTTGTGTAGCCTGGCGACCTAAAACGCGCTCAAAGCACAGTGCAACAAAACGGAAATTACTATTGACGGCGAAGACATAATTAACATACATGTCCGAGCAAAGTAACTCACGAACCAGATCTCGAGTGCTCAATTGACCATTCAGGTATGCAGATTCAAGGCTAGCATGATGGTGAAAGTCAAGATCTCGATTTTCCTTAAATAGTTGCTTATATACTGCTTTCAAGCTGAGCAATTTATCGTCATCTGATATAGTATTCCCTTGGCTGCCGTTATAGCTGATTGGGTAAATTTCAGAGGTAGACCAAGATTGTATTAACTGAGAGTTATTAGTTAGTGTTTGCATTTTTTCTTTGACCCTGCAAGTGTTTATTAATCCGTTAAGATCGATTCCTTGATTATCTAGACGGTTCTAATTTTAGGGGCTAGTGGGTCACGGTTTGCATGAATGATAAGTAAATTTACTTATTCATTACAAAATCTTACAGGATTATTCAGAGCTACCCTAATCTGTTATAATAGAGTATTTATGGTATTAACCTTGTAGGTCAACCTTGCCCAACTTCTTCTTTGAGGTACCCAACAGAGCAACGGCGAATGAAACTGGGAGCCACGCTTTCAAGGAAGTGAGGCGTGGTACCTGACCTGATTGACTGAGAAAACTCCTATAGCAAAGGGAAAAGGGAACAGGGAATAGGGAACAGGGAGTAGGGAGTAGGGAGTACGGAACTTCGGATCAAAAATTCTCACAATTCATTTAGGATGCCTATAAAACCATTGATTTTATCTAAAACCATTGCCAGGTTTGGGTTTCACTATTTTCAACCCAACCTACGAAGCCAGAAAAGTCAGTCAACCAGGGTATCTGACATCAGTAGCATGTCACCTAGGATCGCTGTGCTCTAAACCAAACACCTTCCGATCTCCTGGTGAGAGCTGATAAATTTTAGCTGTTTGCAACCACTCATATATAGCCTCCGGCTTGAGCCACACCCTGGCAGTGCCATTGCTGA
>NZ_JAAHHE010000536.1:0-3342 GCF_010692525.1 Moorena sp. SIO3B2 | reverse complement strand
TCGGTCGTTTAATCTTCCAATACGCTTCCTTCAACAACAGCCGTTCCTTGCACTTCTTCTTGGGTGCATGGCCTGTAATCGGCATCTGGTTTACTGCACTGGGCATCAGCACCATGGCATTTAACCTCAACGGTTTCAACTTCAACCAGAGCATCATTGACTCACAAGGTCACGTGATCAACACCTGGGCTGACGTACTAAACCGTGCCAACCTAGGTTTCGAGGTAATGCACGAGCGTAACGCTCACAACTTCCCTCTAGACCTAGCTGCGGCTGAAGCTACTCCTGTAGCTTTGACTGCTCCAGCAATCAACGGCTAATAATATCGTAATCTGATCACCCCTAGGGGAATACAAAAGTATCCCCTAATAGCGCTCTCCAAAAAGGGAGCGCTTTTTTATTTGGTGGCAAAGCACCAATCGATTTTCCAAAAAAAATAAGAGAGCCGTCTTCGAGACTCTCTGGGTCATCAGGGTGCATCTATCTACTGATCTCAATATAACAGATTTATCGAGGGGTGTCACCCCTCATAGATAAAAACTACTAAGCAGCTGACTCTAGCTATGTTCAGGTTTGAATTTTTCCCAAAAAAATAAGAGAGTCGTCTTCAAGACTCTCTAGGTCATCAGGGTGCATCTATCTACTGATCTCAATATAACAGATTTATCGAGGGGTGTCACCCCTCATAGATAAAATTTGGTAATTTAAGATGGCGATAGTGCTCTAGTTCCGAGAAAAGGCGAAATTCGCGAAACTCAATTCATTTGTGCCATGCCACTTGTAAATTTGCTTGCGAAACCCCTTCCACTGTTCATAAACTTTCTTAAACTTGGGATCTTTGCTAGCATCTTCCTCAAATAAATCGAATGATGCTTTCTCAGCCGCTTGCAAAATGTCTTGAGAGTAAGGAGTCAGCTTAGCACCTGCTTTAATCAAGCGTTCCAATGCCGCTCCATTCAAAGCATCATACTGAGCCGCCATGTTGATATTGGCGTACCTGGCAGCATCTTTAAAGATTTCCTGATAGTCCTTGGGCAACTTATCCCAAGCTTTTTTATTAACCTGTACCTCTAGGGTTGGTCCGGGTTCCCACCAGCCGGGATAATAATAGAACTTAGCTGCTTTGTACAAGCCCAGCTTCTCATCATCATAGGGACCAACCCATTCAGCGGCATCAATGGCTCCCCGGTCTAGGGCAAGGAAAATTTCACCCCCAGGTAATACTTGGACATTCACCCCCAAGCGCTCCATCACTTTACCTCCTAATCCAGGGATACGCATTTTTAATCCCTTCAGGTCAGCTAAAGAATTAATTTGTTTCTTGAACCAACCTCCCAGCTGAGTACTGGTATTACCTGCTGGAAAATTAATCACGCCAAAGTCAGCATAGAGTTCCTGGAGCAATTCCAAGCCACCACCGTGGTACAACCAGGAATTTTGTTGTGGAGCGGTTAGACCAAAGGGTACACTAGTGCCGAATGCTAGGGCTGGATTTTTGCCAACGTAGTAGTAACTAGCGGTATGACCACACTCAACGGTTCCCTGTTGGACGGCATCGAGAACCTCTAATCCTGGTACAATTTCACCAGCAGCAAAGGGGGTAATCTGGAAACGCCCATTGGTCATTGCACTGACCCGCTTACAGACAGTATCAGCTCCCCCATAGATAGTATCAAGGGATTTTGGCCAGCTGGTCACCATTTTCCATCGAACTATAGGCTGACTGCCGGATTGAGCAACGGGTCCTGTACTAGCTTGATTACAGGCCGCTAAGGCAGCTGTACTGGCTGCACCAATCGCAGCGTTACTAAAAAATTTTCGGCGTTTCATGGTTGTTGATTCAATAGTGGGTCATCTTTTGGGCAAATTTTATCAACTTTAGTAACTAGACACCCTTTCGCCGATCCGCTATTCCCTTTGCTATTTACCTAGATGTAATATCAGCGATCGCATTCTTAGTCATAGCTGCGATCGCTTTATCAGTTGCTTTCGGTAAATGATAATACTTACCACCTGCTTGTTTGGCCAATTCCTTAGCAAAACCAGTAGAAACAAACTTACTCTCGGTATCAATCACTAATAATTGAACCCCATTAGCTCGAATGCGAGCGGCAATTTCCAACAATTCCCCTTTAATATCTGGCTTTTCCCCTTCTGGTAGAGGTTCTCCCAAGGAACGAGCTAAGGGAATATTGCCCCGACCATCAGTAATTGCCACAATTACCACTTGACCAATATCCCCAGACAATTGAGCATTCATGCCCACATGCACCGCCTGAGTCAATCCATGAGCTAAAGGGGAACCACCACCACAAGGTAATCGCTCCAAACGCCGCTTTGCTAAAGCAATGGAACGGGTAGGGGGTAACAACACATCGGCTTGTTCTCCTCGGAAGGGAATCAGGGAGACTTGGTCACGGTTTTCATAAGCTTCCGTCAGAAGCTGCATCACTGCTCCTTTTGCAGATTGCATCCGGTTTAGAGCCATAGACCCTGACGCATCTACTACAAAAACTACCAAGGAGCCAGCTTTTCGGGCTAAGCGCTTGGATCGTAAATCCCCTTGTTCGATAATCACCCGACGGTTAGGATGACGTTGCCTACGAGCTTTTTGATAGGGTGCAGCAGCTCTGAGGGTGGCATCTACAGCAATCCGCCTTACTTTCCCCTTCGGTAGTATCGGTTTAACATACCGACCCCGGTCTTCTGAAAAGATAATGCTACGGTTTCCGGACTTACCTTGCCGTTGTGCCATCTGGGCAAAGTAGAGCACACTAGGGTCAAGGATAACCCCTTCTGGGTCAAAGAGAAACTCTTCCGGGATATTCGGAGCTTCCTGTTCTTGCTCCTCTGAGTCATTGTCGTCCTCTTTGTCTTCCTCTTGGTCTTGTTCTTCTTGAGATTGATCTTGTGGGGGTGGGGGAGGAGGAGGTTGTGGTGCTTCTTCTGGTGGTGTTTCTACCATAGTCGCACGGGGGACAATTACCAATTCCACCGCCCGACGTAAATCCTCGGAATTAACTGTCTGACGACCATCTAAGGCTGCTGCAGCTTTAGCAACTCGAACGGCAAACAGTTCTGCGCGATGACCTTGGACACCACCTCGGATGGCTTCATTGACCAGATAGGTAATTTGGTCATGGGTAATCTCAACATCCTTGAGCCACTCTCGCGCTAGAATAATATCCGTCTTGAGGGTATCGAGATCCTCCTGGTATTCCTCCAGAAACTGCTGGGGAGAGTTAGCGTATGCGATCGCTTGTTCTACTGCCTCCACCCGTTGCTCTAATGCCAAAACACCGTCAGCAGAGAGGGTAATGGCAATTCTGTCCAATAAATGTT
>NZ_JAAHHE010000535.1:0-3350 GCF_010692525.1 Moorena sp. SIO3B2 | reverse complement strand
GTTGTGCTTGTTTTAGTTTTGGTTTGGGTGCGGAAATTAATCGCTCTCCACCGGTTTTTTTGGGAATCTTGAAACGAATGTAGTGAGATATGGTGGCGGTTTTGCGATTAAATGCGAGAAAGCGTAGCTGTCCTAGGGGAATCCCCATGGCTTGAGCAATTTCTTGAGCTGTGCTAAGCAGGGGTAATTTATAGGTTTCTAATCGTATGCGATCGCTTTCGGTATGGTTTAGACCTGGGGATACTTCCTCACCGAGATAGAGTATTTCCTGTTGCTGGCGTATAGCCCACGCTTGGGCACGTTCGAGCCGTTGTTGTTCCCGTCGTTGTTTGGTTTCCTGACGCTTAAGCCTAGACTGGGCTAACCGTTCTTTTAGCAACCGCTTACGGACTGCTTGTTCGTTTTGTAGTTTCTTACTTTCTTGGCGCAGTTGGGCTAGTTCTCGCTGGAGTTCTCCCCGCCGTCGAATTTCATCAGCTGGATCTTCTGGCATCTCACCTTCTGCTGGCCAAAATCCGTAGCGAATCATTTCTTCGAGAACGAATTCTTCTTTTCCAATTTGGCGGATGCGATCATAGAGTTCCTGACGGGTACGGGGTTGGTCTGACATGGGAACTATTTTTTAGTTTTTAAGGTTGGTTGTTCGCGTAGCGTAGCCCAAAGGGCTAATCGCGCACGCGTGGCCGTTCGCGTAGCTTGGCCTTTTGGCCTTTTGGCCAAAAGGCCAAAAGGCCAAGGTTGTTTGTTATGGCGTTATGCCCAGGGAATAGGGAACAGCGGATCACCGGAACAAAGAAGAGGCAAGAGGCAAGAGGCAAGAGGCAAGAGGCAAGAGATAAAAAATCCTCTGTACCTGATTAGGCTATAAACCGCTATACATTTTTTCCCATTGTCTTGATCAAGTCGCTGATGGCCGAAATTACCTTTGGTGGCACCGGTACAGGCAGTTATGGGTGATTGTCAACTTCGTATTTTCAATTTTAGCTCCCTGCACAATACTGTTTCAAGGTGATACACAGAGCGGTAAGGGGCAGCCCTTTGTATACATCACAGCAGATTCATTTTTGACTAATGTTGCCACATGTTCAGTTTCAGTAGGAGTTTCGTCTGTCAATCAGGCGATCGCTCTCTGTAAACTTTTGTCAGTCAACCACGAGTAGCCCTTTCACATAATAAAGTCGCAAACCGCTAAATAGGGCATCAAAGTTTTAACCAACTGCATAATGGGTAAATTGGCGCTTAAAAGCGGAATGAAAACCTAAAACGATATCAGAAGTTGGTACACCCATTTCCAGCAACCTTTCAGCAACCGAGTCTTCAGTCCCGTTATATTGAATCCAGATTTTGCCATCAATAATATCAAAGTGCATCACAGGACCAAATACCCGCTTATCTCCTTGCCAACCCACATAAGCCAATTGATAATGGTCGTGTTCCCTATCAAATATTAGCTCGGCTTTGACGGTATCCCTATCCGTAGGGGTTGCTATTTGGGAGTGTTCAGTTAAAATATGCTTGATAAATTGCCGATATTGATCTATTTTATCCATTGCTTAATCTCCTCCAATTTCGGATCGTAAATCATCAACTTAACTTGGTAACGTTTCAGAGCGCGTTGGATGAAAGAAAGCTGAAAAAAATCTTGATAAGTTTCACAAGGAATAGCTAAATAAACAATTCGCTCTGCTTCAAGTTCTTCAACAGCCTGACAATAGTTAAGATATTGCCCTAACGCCGTATGAAATGTGCTGATATCTGAGTCGCCAATAAAGCTTTTAATTTCTACAGCAATTCTTTCGGAATATCGTTCAGCTGCGATTGCAATTTCTGCCGCTAAATCAATTTGTAATTTCACTGCCTCGCTAATCCGAATCGTGAAAGGATCGTGAGTTATATTCCATCCGTCTTTGATCAAAGCATTTTTAACCTGTTGATGGAAAACGTCTTTTGCCATTTTGGATGTTTTGCATCCTAATTATGATTTATTTAATTCTATCATCTACGGCATTATCATAAGCTGTTCGCCATTTAAATTGGATATTATTAAGTGTCTTTATGTAAAGCGCGAGTGGTTTTGGGCTGGTTGATTGACCGAAAATCTGCCAAAGCCAATGGCAGTAAACTTATGCATCGAGTCCGTTTCACCTCTAATTACGACCCTGACCCAGCCATGGCCTGCCGCAAACAACATCAGGTGCGACTCGTGGCGAATTTAATTCTTAATGCGGAAAGCGCACCTAAGTTTTTGTAGTCAACTTTAGCATCCATGCCCGCCCTGCTTACTAAGGGTGGTTAGGGGGGATTCCTCTTGCCAATGCCATGACGCGTAGCGCTATATGCGTCTTGACAACCTGGGATGGCGAGCGTGGGCATAGGCATCATCACCATAGAACACAGACAGGCAAAGTATATAGAGCACAATCAAGATTTTTTTCAGTTGTTTCATAGCTAGAACAGCTAGTGTAAAAATTTATTCTTGACCGATGCTAATGTAATCACAAATATTATCACAAGTAGTTTATGATTAATTTTTTTTACTCTATTTTAATGTCTATCAGTAAATGATTGACTTTGTCCTACCTGTTGATTTAAATGCTAAGCAGTGGATACATAAACTAATTTATCCTTAAACTTACTTAAAAATTAATTAGTCTGACTCGAAGCTCTTGACTCGAAGCTCCTGAATAGGAGGATAGTTAGTTATGTCAAACTGAGGTAATTTAAAATTATCAATTTTTAATTGACGAAAAACACTGATGGTCTATAGATAAATCAGCAGCTAAGATCGATGAATTAACATTCCAGATACAATAGGAGATGACAATGTCTGTACCTACCCGTACTCCTTTACCAATTATCCTTATTCGTGGGTTTGGCGGTCTCAATATTGAAGAGGAACAGCGCTTAACCTACCAGGGCTTTAACCAAGGCAGTGTCTATGAACACAAAAAGGGAACAAACGAGATTTATGAAGGATTAATCCTGAGTTTCCTCAAGTCAGACTGGCAATACCAGGATGCTACTAACGTCGTGACCTTTAGTAGTCGGGAGATTGAAGATGAACCAGCCCTGCCTCGGAAACTAAACTCTTTGCAGAAAATGCTCCAGGATGGCAAAACCCTGCCATCATCACTTCAGTGGTTAAAGGATAATGGTATTTTCGATAAATTTAAGCGCCTCAAAGAAGAAACCTATACTTTAAACTATCCAGACAAAACTGAAGAAAAAAGATATTTTTCAGGGGATAAAGTAGTCATAAACCCAGAGATGTCAGAATACTTTTTGGAGTCTATCAAAGAGCCTTGGCGCTCTATTTGGGTATTTCGCTACTATGACCTAAAAGAGCGTAA
>NZ_JAAHHE010000534.1:0-3351 GCF_010692525.1 Moorena sp. SIO3B2 | reverse complement strand
CCGTTATCGATCCGGTGGAAACGAGTATCCAATCCACAACCAATATTAACAACAATTCTGTTCTTGATGCAGTCGCTCATGGGGGAAACCCCCAAGACCGCGCTGCATCGCTTATGCGATCGCTCCAGGAAATTTCTGGTATAATCATCATAGCGTTTGGCGCGCATAGCAATATGAACCACCAATTTTTTTTCTACCTTGCCCTTAGCTAAGCTTTGATAAAGCTTGTTATCTGATTGGGATAATTCAGGAGTTAATTTGTCAGTAATTTCAACAGCTAATGGATCATATAAAATTGGGTCTTTTGACTGGCTTTCTAGGGCATGGCAATATAAAGTCAGTAGGGATGTAGCTGCTACATCACCGATTTGAGTGTTGAGTAATTTCGGAATTTCCATATCAGCTATCAGCTATCAGCTATCAGCTATCAGTTATCAGTTATCAGTTATCAGCTATCAGCTATCAGCCATAAGCTATAGCGTTTATTGCATTTATGAGGTACGCTTTTGAGCCTCAAAGTCCCCCTTTATAAGGGGGATTTAGGGGGATCCCTTTGTACCTGATGGGAGAGAGAATTGCTATATCAGCCAAAGGCCAACGACTGACCGCTGACACCTGTTCCCATAGCGCATATGCTTACAAAAAACTTGTATAGCACTACGCATTCAGATTAAGACATTTGTAAACTCCGAAACTTAGTCATAGCTTACTTCTGACTTCTGACTTCTGACTTGCGGACTTGCGCGTAGGGCTATACTATCATGTCGGAATAATTACCCTTCATAAAAATCTCCCCATCTCCCCATCTCCCTATCTCCCCAGCCTAATTATAGGTATTCCACCAGACTTGATATAAGCTATTTTGAAGGCGTTTATAGCAATCTACTATGGCAACCATTAACGATAACTACCTCAAACTCAAAGCTGGCTACCTATTTCCCGAAATTGCGCGACGGGTCAATACTTTCGCAGAAGCCAATCCTGATGCTAAGCTAATCAAGCTGGGGATTGGTGATGTTACCGAACCACTACCAGCAGCCTGCCGCACCGCTATAATCAAAGCTGTTGAAGAAATGGGCGATCGCGCCACCTTCAAAGGTTATGGTCCCGAGCAAGGCTACCCTTGGTTAAGGGAAAAAATTGCTACCCACGATTTTCAAAGCCGGGGGTGTGAGATTGAGGCTGGGGAAATTTTCATCTCCGATGGCTCCAAGTGCGACACCGGTAACATTCTCGACATCTTTGGGAAAGATAACAAGATTGCCGTTACTGACCCAGTTTATCCTGTATATGTAGACACCAACGTCATGGCTGGTCATACGGGGGATGCTGATGATAGCGGTAAATATGAGGGTTTGGTTTATCTACCGATTACCGCCGAGAACAACTTCACCGCAGAGATTCCCTCCGAGAAGGTTGATTTAATTTACCTATGCTTCCCCAATAACCCTACCGGAGCAACCGCTAGCAAAGACTACCTCAAAACTTGGGTAGACTATGCCAAAGCAAATGGTTCGGTCATTTTCTTTGATGCAGCCTACGAAGCCTTTATTACTAATCCAGACCTACCCCACTCCATCTACGAGATTGAGGGAGCAAGGGATTGTGCCATTGAATTCCGCTCTTTTTCCAAGAATGCGGGCTTTACCGGCACCCGCTGTGCATTAACAGTAGTACCCAAGACCCTAACAGCCAAAGCATCCGATGGTTCAGATGTGGAACTGTGGCCACTTTGGAACCGCCGCCATTGTACTAAGTTTAATGGGGTTTCCTATATTGTACAACGAGGCGCTGAAGCCGTTTATTCTGAAGAAGGCCAAGGGCAAGTTAAAGCACTAGTTAACTTCTATCTGGAAAATGCCAAAATTATTTGCGACCAACTAACAGCTGCTGGATTAACAGTATATGGTGGTGTAAATGCCCCTTACGTTTGGGTCAAAACACCTAATGGTCTATCCAGTTGGGACTTCTTTGATAAATTACTCAACACAGCCAATGTAGTCGGAACCCCTGGTTCTGGATTTGGTGCTGCCGGGGAAGGTTATTTCCGCATTTCCGCATTTAATAGTCGGGAAAATGTAGACGAAGCGATGCAGCGGATTACCGATAAATTCAAAGTGTAGTTTTAGGGTAAAGGTAAGCATTCAGCTATCAGCTATCAGCTTTCAGCTATCAGGTTTCAGCTATCAGCTATCAGCTATCAGCTATCAGCTATCAGCTATCAGCTATCAGCTATCAGCTATCAGCTATCAGCTATCAGCTATCAGCTATCAGCTATCAGCTATCAGCTATCAGCTATCAGCTATCAGCGATTAGCGCACGCGACTTGAGGTGCTTTTGAATAAAATAAGCTGACCGCTGTTCGCGTAGCGTGGCCTTTGGCCAAGGCTGAAGGCTGACCGCTGACCGCTGACCGCTAACCGCTGAATGCTTAAAAATAAGGATAGAAATTATGTCAATTAAAGTCTACGGTATCCCCAACTGCGGCACTTGCAAAAAAGCATTTAAATGGCTGGAAGATAACAGTGTTGACTATGATTTTATCAACACAAAAGAGCATCCACCAACTGCTGATATGATTAGCAGCTGGGTAGAAGCCTTGGGCTCTAAACCCATGCGTAATACGTCTGGGAAATCCTACCGTGAAATAGGTGAAGAAAAAAAGACTTGGACCGAAGAGCAGTGGGTTGAAGCCTTTGCCAAAGATGCGATGCTGCTGAAACGACCCCTGTTTGTGAAGGATGGCACAGCGGTGTTGGTAGGGTTTAGGGCAAATGAAGAAACGATACGAGAAAAATTGGTAATATAGTATTTTTGTCGTAATTATCAATAGAATAAACCAAACTATCGAGCCCAAGGATGAGTAAAGAAACAGATATAGTTGTAATTGGCAGTGGGATTGGTGGTTTATGCTGCGCCTCTCTTCTAGCTCGCTACGGTTTTAACGTCACAGTCTGCGAGAGCCACTCAATCCCTGGTGGTGCTGCTCACGCTTTTGAGCGCAATGGATTCAAGTTTGACTCCGGTCCGTCTCTTTACTCAGGTTTGTCTTATAGCCCTTCTTCTAATCCTCTGCGACAACTGCTAGATGCCATTGGTGAGGATTTATCTTGGGAAACCTACAAGACATGGGGTTGCCGTTTGCCTGAAGGTGACTTTGACACCTCCGTTGGTGCGGATCAGTTTTGTGAGGTTCTAGCCAGGCTTCGTGGTAAAGATGCTGTAACCGAATGGCGTGAGCTTCAGCGGGTGATGGAACCCCTAGCTAAGGCTGCGATCGCAATTCCCCTCGCTGCCATCCGTTTTGATCTTGGCGCAGTGGTCACCCTCAGCCGATTTGCCCCCTCTTTC
>NZ_JAAHHE010000533.1:0-3363 GCF_010692525.1 Moorena sp. SIO3B2 | reverse complement strand
ACGCCGATGCCCTTTCGGTCTACCCACAACCACCATCACATCCGGGGCTTGATTGATTTTGGGTTTTCCAAGTTCTGGATACCACAACAAATCCCCGGCAACGAATACATTGGGGTCATCTTTGAATAGGGCTTCCAGGCCATACTTAATGGTAGTAATTAGTTCAAATTGAAGGGTATTGTCCGCCAAGGGTTTGCCGTCACTTTCGGGATATAAGATGTCATCGGTGCTGGGAGTAAGCTGCTGAACCATAGGAAATACTGTTACCAGAGCTGATCATCCTATTCTATCTTACTAATTTAGAATTTAGAATTTAGAATTTAGAATTTATAATTGAAGTCTGTATCCTAAATTCTACCTTCTACCTTCTACCTTCTACCTTCTACCTTCTACCTTCTACCTTCTACCTTCTACCTTCTACCTTCTACATTCTACATTCTACATTCTACATTCTACTGCTTAGACAAGTCTCGGTACCTATTCATCCCTTAGCAAGCCAGTTTATGTTAAATTTGAGTTGACTTTTGGCTTAAGTCCCATTAAATCGGGGTAACGTCTTTTACTGAGCAACTATCATGACTCATTTTGGCATCATTTGTCCTGCTGCTTCTGGTCATCTTAACCCTATGACTACGTTAGGTTACGAACTGAAACAGCGTGGTCATCGCGTCACTGTATTCGGCATTGAAGACGCTCAACCAAAAGCTCTAGCTGCAGGATTAGAATTTCAGCTGATTGGCAAGTCGGATTTTCCCAAAGGAGCCACAAAAGACTTATTTACTCAACTAGGTAATCTCAGTGGATTTAAGGCATTCCAGTATACAATCAATTGGATTGTCAATGTAGCAAAAATGTCTCTTCGGGATGCTCCAGACGTAATTAAAGCAGCAGATATAGAGCTGTTATTAGTAGATCAAGCTTCTCCAGCAGGAGGAACTATCGCTGAGTATCTAGACATTCCTTTTGTAACTGTATGCAGTGCCTTAATGTTCAATCGGGAAATGAGCGTTCCTCCCTTTAGCATGTCCTGGAATTATGACCCTTCATGGCGGGGAGTTCTACGCAACCGAGTGGGTTATGAACTGTTTAATATTATAGGTGAATCCCTGAAAAAAGTTATTAATTATCATCGTAAGCATTGGAATTTATCTACCTATAATAATGCCAATCAATACTCTTCACAGTTGGCTCAAATTAGTCAACAGCCTGCTGAATTAGAATTTCCTAGAAAAGAACTACCGTCTTGTTTTCATTTCACAGGATCTTATAGTAACCCAGCGAGTCGAGAAGCTGCACCTTTCCCTTATGAAAAATTAACTGGACAACCACTGATTTATGCTTCTATGGGAACGTTACAAAATCGGCTTCTGTGGATTTTCCAAATGATTGCAGACGCTTGTGTGGGATTGGATGCTCAATTAGTCATTGCTTTAGGTGGGGGTGCTAGTCCAGAATCTTTACCAGAATTGCCAGGAAATACCTTAGTTGTTGGCTATGCACCTCAATTAGAACTATTACAAAAAGCGACCCTTACCATCACTCACGCCGGAATGAATACTACCCTAGAATCTTTGAGTAATGGAGTACCAATGGTCGCTATTCCCATTACCAACGATCAACCTGGAGTGGCGGCGCGGATCGCTTGGACAGGAACAGGAGAGGTCATACCTTTGAAAAAAATGAGCCTGGAAAAGCTACAAAAGGCTATCAAACTGGTCTTAACGGAAGATTCCTATAAAAAGAATGCCTTGAGGCTACAAGAGGCAATTATACGAGCAGGGGGAGTGAGTCGAGCGGCTGATATTGTAGAACAAGTGGTGCATACAGGTAAACCAGTTTTGGCTTCAACAAAACAATAATAGAATTATTACAAGGAATAATTTTATGTCTAAATCCCTTATGGGGAGAACCTTTAACTATTAAAGTAGTACAAATGAACGGATAACTTCAGTCCAGAAAATGAAAATATGGTCAATTTGCGACTGTATATTGGCTGAGCTCATTGGCATCAAAGCCTTATAGAGTCATCTTTTTAGAGATCATGTCACCCCCTCAGTCACTACCTAATCAAATTTATTAACACATGGTTCTATCCTTATGCCAACTAGAATTCAGGAAACTAAGCTTCCCAATGGAATGAAAATATTTTGCCTGCGGGAAGAAGAAGTACCAGTTCTGTACGAACAGATTCAAGACTACATTAAATATGGAATTGAGCTGCACGAAAGTGATATCATATTTGATGTAGGAGCTAACATTGGTTTGTTTGCCTTATGGGCATATCAAAATTGTAATAAAAATGTTAGTATTTATGCTTTTGAACCTATTCCAGCCATTTTTAATGTACTACAGGCTAACGCTCAACGCTTTGATTCAGATAAAATTAAAGTCTTTTCCTGTGGACTTTCTCAGGAATCCAAGAGTATAACATTCGCTTATAATCCCAACGCTACCATGTTATCCACTGCATATCAAGAGGATTTTACTGAGCTAAAAAAGCAACTGAAGCAGGCTGTTATTCGCAATATTAAATACGCCCCTAAAGCCTTTCGTTGGCTTCGTTGGTTTCCTTTGTTTGTGCGATCAATGTTCATCCAAAATAGCATAGAAAAAGCTTTTAAAATCGAGCGGGTAACTTGCCAGTTAAAAACTGTCTCAGAGATTATAAGGGAACACAAGCTCGAACAGATTGATTTGCTTAAGATAGATGTAGAGAAAAGTGAGTTGGATGTACTTTTAGGCATCGAAGCTCAGGATTGGCAAAAGATCAAGCAAATTGTTGTTGAAGTTCACGACCTAGAGCATCGACTCCAAAAAATTACGAATTTGCTCAAAGAACACGGCTTTAGCGAAATTCAAGTCCAACAGGAACCTATTTTACATGGTTCTAATCTTTTCAATCTGTATGCCTGGCGAGGATAATACTGAGTTGCTTAGGGTGCGTGATAAGACGGGCGAGCCCTAATTTTTCGCCTCAACGCCCGGGTTGGGACAGTCCGCCTGGGAATTGTAACGGGCAAGATGCCCGTTCCACCCCTGATGCCCGTTCCACCCCTGATACCCATTCCACCCACCGGATCAAACAGCAACAATGAGATGCACCCAAGAAATTAACCCGGTTTGAAAGAAGAGCGATATAGCAGTCGCCAGGGCAGTTAGGACATGACAAAAGTCTCACACCCTTTGTAAGCGCAAGAGTTTTACTTCTGACTTCTGACTTCTGACTTCTGACTTCTGCTATATATCCCTATTTCACCTTGATTTATTTTTTGAAAAGCAGCTTGGGAAAGAGCATCGCCGAAACTATCATTCAACGGAAAAAGACCTTTAACCACTGACTTACCTAAAGAATAGGCTAATTTA
>NZ_JAAHHE010000532.1:0-3365 GCF_010692525.1 Moorena sp. SIO3B2 | reverse complement strand
ATAGCTGATAGCTGATAGCTGATAGCTGATAGCTGATAGCTGATAGCTAATAGCTGATAGCTGATAGCTTACGACCCTCTAATAAATACCTGGAATCATTTTTGTAGTAATAGCAATACGATTCCAACCATTGATCGTGACAATAGCCATCAAAAGTTTAGCTATTTCAGTTTCTGAAAAATAGCGACTTACCTCTTCATAAACTGAATTCGGTACCTGATTCTCTGAAATCAGCGTCACTGCTTCAGTTAGCTCTAATACAGCTCGCTCTTCTGGGCTAAAAAATGGCGTTTCTTGCCAAGCATTTAGGGCATATATCCGTTGTTCTGTTTCTCCATTAATTCTGGCTTCTTTTGTATGCATATCGATACAAAAAGCACATTTATTGATTTGAGAAGCACGAATTTTTATCAACTTAATTAGTGTTTTTTCTAAGCCACTTTTATTCACATAGTTTTCCAAGGAGTTCATGGCTAGATAAGCTGCTGGTTCAACTTTCTTTAGTTCCAATCTTGTTTCCATTTCCATACCTCAATTGGTTGGTGAAATTACAAAAATATTTGACCTTTGACGTGATTACCACGTTCCTACTGCTTTCTCAAGCTCAGCACGGGCATTGGCCAAAGATTGCTGACGGGCTTCTTCCCCTAAATCTAGTTTCTCGGCATGAATAAAGGTGATATCTGTAATGCCAATCACTCCAAATATAGCCCGTAAAAAAGGTTCATGATAATCGTAATCAGCACTAGGGGTTCCTGGAGAAAAACTACCGCCACGAGCTGTAAAAATTAGCATTTTCTTTCCCTTAGGAACTAAGCCCCGATATTGACCAGGTTCGTCAAAGGTAAAGGTGCGATTAAATCGAACAATTTGATCGATATATGCTTTGAAGGTAGATGGAACATTGAAGTTGTACATGGGAATGCCGAAAACATAGCGATCGGCTGCTAGCAATTCATCCACCAAAGTATCTGATACTTTAATTGTCTCTACTAATTCAGGGGTGCGTTTTTCGGGAGGACAAAATGCTGCAGCAATCCACTTTTCATCAACATGGGGGACAGGATTATGACCTAAATCTCGATAGCTGACAGTGTCGTCTGGATAGAAAGACTTCCAAGTTTGAATAAACCGATTAGACAATTGCCGCGAAATAGAGCGATCGCCACGGGGACTAGCATCAATGTGAAGAATATGGGTCATAATTAAGTTGAAGGTTGTTTGCCTGTTTGGTGGTTTGGTTGAAGGTGGTTTGGTTGAAGGTTGAAGGTGGTTTGGTTGAAGGTGGTTTGGTTGAAGGTGGTTTGGTTGAAGGTTGAAGGTGGTTTGGTTGAAGGTGGTTTGGTTGAAGGTGGTTTGGTTGAAGGTTGAAGGTGGTTTGGTTGAAGGTTGAAGGTTAAAGGTGGTTTGGTTGAAGGCGATCGCGTGGCCTATTGGCCAAGGTTGAAGGTGGTTTGGTTGAACGCGATCGCGTGGCCTATTGGCCAAGGTTCAGAATATAACCTTTAACCTGCTAACCTAATAACCTCTAACCTGTAAACTCTAACCTGTAACCTTCAACCTGCTAACCTTCAACCTGCTAACCTTCAACCTGCTAACCTTCAACCTGCTAACCTTCAACCTGCTAACCTGCTAACCTGCTAACCTGCTAACCTGCTAACCTGCTAACCTGCTAACCTGCTAACCTGCTAACCTGCTAACCTGCTAACCTGTTAACCTGTAATTGGATTATTTGATGCCTACTGCCATTGAGTAAGCTCCTACAAGAGGTTTAGTGTAAGTGTCTTTGAATCCTACTTTGTCCATCCAAGCACAGCAGTCTGCTCCTGTGTAGTCGAAACCCCCAAAGGTCTCGATCAGCATATTTAGGCTCATCAGTAACCCAAACTTGTTCTGGCAGCGCTGATCGTCAATTAGTGCGTCGTAGACAATCAATGCCCCACCGGTCGGGAGTGCTTCGTAGGCTTTGGTAATTAACAGGTGCTTTTGTTCTAGATTCCAGTCATGCAGGATTTGTCCCATCACCAAAACATCAGCACTAGGCAGCATATCCTGGAAAAAGTCACCACCATGGAAGTGTAATCGCTGGCTAAGTCCTCTCGAAGCAACATATTCCTCGTAAATTGGGCGAACCACTGGCAAGTCGAACCCACCTCCTTGTAAATGGTCGTGACTTAGGGCAACGGTTACTGGTAACTGCCCTTGAGCGGTACCGATATCGATAAAGGTCTGGAACTTCTCCCATGGAAATTTTTCAGCGATCGCCTTAGCTACTCCCATACTGACTCCAGACATCGCTTCCAGAAAGAGTTTTAGGCGGGCAGGGTCCTGGTAAAGAGTCCCGAAGAAATCTTCTCCATTTTTGGCTTCATTCTGGGGTTGACCGCTCCGTAACCCTTCTGTTAATGAACCCCAAAATCGATAGAGACGGGTGTTGTACATCTCTAGGTAACCACCGATATAGGAAGGCTTGGAGCGGTCAAGAAACAAATCACTTTCAGGAGTGTTACTGTAACCGTTATCAGAGCATTCTAACACTTTTAAGGCAACTAGTGCATCCAAAAAATCTCGCGCGCTACGGGGATGAAGTCCTAGTTTTGCAGTCAATTCAGCAGCAGTCATAGAACTCTGAGCCAGTTCAGTAAATACTCCCAGTTCCACTGCACTTAAGAATGTCTTAGATGCTGAAAAAGCAAACCCCAATTCCAGTAGTTTATCCGGTACCAGCTGTTTAGTAACCGCTTGCATTGACTAGTCTCCTTCTAGTTTTATTTAGTAAAAAATGTTGAGTTAGTTATAAACAATCTAAGACCTAACTGGAACTTTGTTTTGCTGTGCATAAGCAAAATCATGAAGCCCTTTACCCTCTAAGTTATGCTCAGCACAAATTAGGATATCCTGATATTGTTCGCGAAGCTTCCTTTTGAGGACTTTTCCTGTTGAACCTACAGGAAGATTACTGACGATTTGTAAAAAAGACAAGGGTTCAAACTTGTTATCCACTAGCTGCTTATTGATAGCAGTAATCAGAGCTGATGCTATAATATTTCCTGGCGCTTTAAGCTTGATAAAAGCAACCAATCCATCGAAGCCTTTTTCCTTAGGTACACCAATTATTGTACAATCAGCAACAGCTGAGTTGTTCTTCAAAATTAATTCCTCGATGGGTAAGGTATTGACTAAGCCACTAGCGCACTTAATAGCATCAACCGCACGATCCACGTGAAAAAATTTATTCTCCTGATCATAATAAGCCAAATCCCCACTAATCCAGTACCCTTGTTTATAACTTTTGAGGGTGCGGTTAGAATCATTCCAATAGCCTGGTGTAATAGTTGGAGATTTAATACCCAGGAAACCTACCT
>NZ_JAAHHE010000531.1:0-3382 GCF_010692525.1 Moorena sp. SIO3B2 | reverse complement strand
GAAAGCTCGCACGTGGCTCTGTGGTTCTACAACTAAGGATCTCTTTCTCGATCTGATGCTTGGGATCGCTGGAATCGGAATGCACTTTTTGCGGCTAGCCTATCCGGAGCGAGTCCCTTCCCCTCTGCTGCTCGATCCGCCTCCATCAGCATAAGCCGATAGACCTAGATTGAGGGTAAAGGTGGTGTTGGTGAAGGTAGACTCTGGGGTGATCATTGCTGTGATTGTAATTTTGTTGGTTTAACTGGTTGAAAAAGCTATGTCAAAAGAAGCGGTATGTAAGTTTTATGAAGCTCTTGAAAATACAGAAGCATTGAGACAGCAAGTTAAGGTAATCACAACGGAAGAAGAGCTGGTTAAACTTGGTGCCAATCACGGTTATTGTTTTACCAATAAAGACATAGCAGCAGCGAATGCGTCTTATGTTCCCAAGAATGACAAACCTCTGATTTCCATTGATTGTGCTCAGTCTGCTTCTGATCAGGGTTTCCCCCACGCTTATCACTACGAGTTTAATTTTTCCGAGATTCCAGGGTTTGAGGAAATTGCTGAGCAGGTTGGGAAGCTCAAAATCAAGCCAGATCCGGTGGATCTAGGGCTGTATGAAAAGAGTTTTTGGGAAGCAAATTTACAATTTGCCGATGTTTCCCCAGCTGCCCCAGAATTCCAACAGCGGTATCTCGAATCATTGCGATCCCACGTGGATCTAGGTGTTGCTTCATCCCAGCCTGAATATGCCTGGAGTAAGTTCCACTTAATTAATCTGGATCGGTATGTTGACCATTCCCTTTACGATGATTATTTTAGGACGAAAGTAAAGTTAATCGAACTCCTGGAAGATTTCTTTGGAGCTGAAATTAGGTTCTCAGGAAGCTTATGGTATCCACCGAATGCTTATCGGATGTGGCACACGAACGAAACTCAGCCAGGTTGGCGGATGTATTTCGTTGATTTTGATCGGTGTGAATTCAATGGGGATCGCAAACCATTTTTCCGCTACATGAATCCCGAAACCAAGGAGTTAGTAACCCTTGAGGAGAAGCCGAAAGTGGTAAGATTCTTCAAGATCGAAAGTGAGCCACACAAGTTGCTTTGGCATTGTATTGTTAATAGAAGCCAAGCGAACCGGTGGAGTTTTGGCTTTAACGTTTCTGATAAATGGATGAATAAGTTGCTGAAGCCTAATCTAAAATTGACAGCAGACTGATACAGGAAAAACTATGTTCTCAACTATCAGAAAAAAGTAAGCATTCAGCCGTCAGCCGTGAGCTTTTAGCTCACGCGTGCGCGTTCAGCCGTCAGCTAAAAGCTCACGCTACTTGAGGTGCCGTCAGCTGACGTAACAGAGATTAAAGCAATGGTTAAGCTGTTGTGCATTTAAATTCTACAACACCAAGGCAGAAGGTAGAAGGCAGAAGGCAGAAGGCAGAAGGTAAAAGAGTTTCAGTTTTTTTTTCTGATTTAATCAAAGGAAGTTTAAATGTAAGTATTCAGCCGTCAGCTATCAGCTATCAGCATTCAGCTATCAGCATTCAGCTTATGGGTTAGGTCAAAGGGTCGAAGCCTGTGCCACGTTAGAAGCCTGTGCCACGCTACTGTTCGCGCAGCGTGCCCGTAGCGCAATCGGTGCTTGTGAATAAAATAAGCATCTCAAGTAGCGTGAGCCAAAAGTTCACGGCTGACCGCTGACTGCTGAATGCTTACGTTTAAATGCGCGACAGCTTACTTGTTTTATTCAAAAGCTGATAGCTGAATGCTTACATAAAAAATGCTTTCTGTGAAATGCTCCTGTGATTTTTTGCTAAAGGAAATAATTATACCGATGCTGTACACATGGTATGATTAGGAACGATAGATAAAGGAGTTATACTCTTCTTTGGTAAACTTAAATCTTATTTCATAAAACTTTACCATTACTAGTAAATTTATAATGATAAAATTTACTAGTAATGGTAAAAAAGCTAAGTTTGGATAAGTTCAATAAAGCAGACTCGAACACATTACTAAAAAAAACTACTCGAAGACACTATGGTCAAGATCAAGCATAATCCTAAAGGATATAGAGAAGATAGAGGTGGTGACAGGGATGAAATTCGGCAAATACAGATATTGATGCTCTTGTGTTTATTTCTGTCCCGTGAAGGCACGCTCTACGACTTGCTGAAGATGGCATTGGCAACCCCTGGGCAGCGGACATTGAATCGGTTAACTCCACCGGAAGATATTAGTATAGATGGTCTATTTGAGTGGTTAGGTGAGCTGTTTGGTGAAGCAGAAGTGACAGAAGGAGAAAGGGATTTGATTCTCTGGCAAAACGATATCAAAAATATGTTCCCAGCGATTAGTGAGCTCAAAGCAATCGAGGATAAGCTTGGTTTTAAGATTAACATCGAGAAGAAGATCTAAGGTCTTCTGTGTACAAAGTTCACTATCAGCTAGTGATACTTTCTTAGGATAAATGTTAGAGGGTGGGGGGTTATAGCCTCCCCCAACACTCCAACTAATCCTAAATATTAAGACTAAACATTAAGACTAAACATTCAAACACAATTGAACATAATTGCTGTTTTCTGAATCCACTAACTGAGTGTTACCGGACCTAGCAGATAAATCATTATCCAGCCAAATTTCACTAGTGCCTAACCTCAGAGCATCACTAGCTAACCACTTCTGGAACACTTCCATGCGACCATCTTCTGGACTAACTAGCTGATAAACTCTGAACCGCTTTTTCCCTTGGCTCTGATAACGAATACACTGTAAGCCATAGCCGATTTTATCCAAGAAGCGCCTGATAATAACAATCGGAGTTGCTTTCTTAGCTAGTCCTATTCCTGTGATGGTTTTGATAGCACAACGGTTTGCTAATGCGATCGCAGCCATCTGCTGCAAGTCCTGATCAGTATTTCTGAGTTCTCGTTCCAGATTTTCTAATAGGATTGGTATCCCCAAAACCTTCATAGTACCAATCATCGCTCCTAGCACAGCACGATTGAAGTCCGGTAGAAAGATACTCCCTTGACCTTGCTCAATTAACAGTCGCGCTACCTTAGCATCCCGTTCTGCCAGATGTTGCCGACCTAGGGTAAGAAAATAATGGAGCCGTAGCTGCTGATACCAGCCTTGGTCATCTTTGAGTACCAGTTCTGGTGTGACTGGGATGGCATAACGCTGCTTTAAATCGTACTTCCGTAGTGAGCGACGCTCCGATGGTGTTTTGACTAGGCGTTTGCTAATCTTTTGATATTGGCTATAACTGAAGTCTTGACTAGATGCGATCGCATTACACTCAGCCTGATAGTTTTGGTCTCTAACTGCAGTAATCGCTGCCATCAGAGCATTCTGTGCTCCCAACTCTTCCGCTTGGGGTGAACCCTTAGAC
>NZ_JAAHHE010000530.1:0-3385 GCF_010692525.1 Moorena sp. SIO3B2 | reverse complement strand
TAGCACTAATTAAATTTCAGGGTTACAGTTCTAATCAATACTACGTTGCTTCCCTTAAAGATTCAAATACTATTCCAGATTCTGGTCAATTATTTGTCTCTGGTTGGCCAACTCCACCAGAAGATGAAAAAACTAGCAGTGAGCGCAAATTTTTATCAGCTAATATATTCTCAAATTTCCCCCCAGAAACAGTATCTACAGAAACATTTTTATGTCCCGACAAAAGAGGTTACAAATTATGTTATTTTAGTAAGGTTAGAAAAGGAATGAGTGGGGGACCAATATTTGACGCTAATGGTTATGTGGTTGGTATTCACGGACGAGGAAATAGTAAGTATAAAGGATCAGGTATTCCTATTACTGAATTTATTTATCTCATTAATCAAAACAAGTCAACTCTCAGCAAAAATGACTTAAATTTTAAACCACCAAGCCAGGATTTAATTGCTAAAGGTAGGGAAAATGCCAGGCAAGCTGATACTATCGAAGATCTCTATGAATTGTTTCTGGGTTGTTTGATAATTGAGCGCAACGAACTATCATGTATCACTGATTATCCATCAGATTTAGAATGGAATGATAAATGTAAATAAGCCAACTAGATGGGAATAAATTCAAGGATAAAGACGATTTGGTTTTCTGTTTATTTTAATAAAAACTACTAAAAGAGCCACCCTCAACCCATCTCTAAACTTTTTTTCAGTGTGCAGGAGTGACCATGAAAACTCAAAAACTCTTACTCCTTTTCCTATCAGGAGTAACCGGATTGCTATTAACTGCCCCCAAAACCTGGGCACTAACCGACAATTTACAACCTGGAAGCTGGTCTTACGAAGCCTTGAGAGAACTAGTTGAGTTTTCTGGCTGTACCACAGACAAGAGCGCCTTTGTAAACAATGAAGCCTTAACCCGTTCTGAATTTGCTGCTATCTTAAGTGCTTGTCAACAGCATATCGCCCAAACTTATAGCGCCGTATCAGAAGACGCAGTTATTCAACATCACCGAGCCAGACTAGAACGACTGCTTAAGGATTTTGATGCAGAACTCGGTATAGTCTTATTAGACAAAATCGAGAGTGTTAATACACCAACAACGACCAATCCAGTCAGTCCCAGGGTTGATCAACTCAGCGAACCCACATCAACAGTTCCAGAACTACCAGAACAATCAACATCCCTGGAACCATCACCTGAAATTGATGGCACAGCCATGACTCAGGTAACCAATATTGTCCAACTCCAAGATGTGCAACCGGGGGACTGGGCATTTGAAGCACTACGAAGTTTAATAGAACGCTATGGTTGTATTGCCGGATACCAAGATAGGACTTTTCAAGGCAACCGAGCCTTAACTCGCTATGAATTTGCCGCAGGTTTGAACGCCTGTATGGAACAGATTGAGAGACTGGTTGCGGTTGAAAGTGCTAATCGTATTTCTGAAGAAGATTTAGCCACATTACAACAATTAGCTAATCAATTTAACCCAGAATTAGCCCAACTAAAAACACGGGTAGATAACCTAGACAGTCGAGTTGCTTTCCTAGAGGAGCATCAGTTTTCCACCACTGTCAAATTTGGAGGAGAAGTTATTTTTGGCCTAGCTGCTGCTGAAGGAGGCAATCCACCAGGCACAGGAGATGCTAACACTGTTCTTAATTATCTTGCCCGCATTGGAACTGTTGCTTCATTCACAGGCAGAGATCGTCTGCGTATTGTTTTAGCTTCCGGTAATTTCGATGATGGTGGTTTTGCCAACCCCAATGTACTCAATACTTTTGCCGCCTTACTGTCTTACCAAGACGATCTCGATAATGATGTGGTTTTAGATAGCTTAGAATACCGATTTGCCATTAGTGACCGAGTTGTCTTTACTATAAAACCAGTCGGTTTTAGTTTAGGTAGTGTCCTTACTGCTAACAGTCCCTTCTTGGATGTGGGTATAGGTTCTATCTCTCGTTTCGGCGAAGCCAGTCCACTTTTCAAAATTGGCGCTCTCGATGCGGGGGTTGGTTTAGACTGGTTTGTAGCAGATCCACTCCGTTTACAAGTTGCTTACGGAACCCGGAATAGCAGTAGCCCTAGTGAGGGTTTTATTAGTCCAGATCATAGTGCTTTAGGAGTGCAATTATTGTTTACCCCAGCCAATAACATGGCGGCTGGACTACACTATATTAATGCCTACGCCAATGATGGTCAGTTAAATACTTTCGCAGGTAGCTTTAACGCTGATACTTCTAGTCTACTGCTTCAAGAAACTCAGACCCATGCTGTGGGCGGTAGCTTACAGTGGCGTTTTACTGATAACCTTACCTTTGCGGGTTGGGGAGGATATACCTTCACTAATGCTTTGGCATCAGATGATTTTGCTAATGCCAGCACTTACTTGCTTTCCTTAGCCTTTTCAGATCCTTTTGGTCAAGAAGGAAGTTTACTAGGCTTAATCATTGGTCAACCTCTAAAATTAGAGAACGGCAATGGTTTACTTTTAGGAGAAGATAACGCCACTTCAATTCACTATGAAATTTTCTATCGCCACAAATTTAGCAACAATATCTATATTACTCCAGGATTTTTTATGGTTACTGATCCTGGACATATAGAAGAAAACAACGATATTTATATCGGTGTACTCCGTGCCACTTTTCGTTTCTAAAACAGGATAGCTTATGTTAAAACTGCACAAATATTCTTGGCAATTTATTCGACAAGCTTTTTTAGTCGGAATATGCTTTTACAGTTTCAATAGTACTTTGGGCAATATTGTCAAAGCAGACGAAGTACCCAGCAATAACCGAACTTGTACCAACAATAGGGTTGCTCAAGCTGACTCAACCAACCCTTCTGAAACAGAACAATCACAAGCCCCAGCAGGAATAATAGACATAGACTGTCGTCGGGATATCCGAAAAATAAAATCTTTCTTACAAAATGCTCTCAATGGAGTCAGTGACCCTCTGCTTGATCGAGGAAGCACAGATACCCAAATTGGCACTGCCTTAAGACCAGGTATCAATGCTGATGCCATTCTTAATGTTAATGTTAATAACCCTGCTGGTGGTGTAACTATTCCCATCCTTTCACCAGGTTTTCGCTCTCCTAGTGCTGCACCTATGATGATCAGTTTTCCGGGTCAGCTTGATGCTCTAGGAAACTTTACTTTTAATGTTATGGACCCTGTCGTTTCGTCGTCCATGGGTGGGGCTCATATTGGTGGGTTGCCCGATTCTGTGTTTACTTTCAACGTTGGAACTACAGAATTTACTGCGAACCAATCCTTGGATGTCAGAAACAACTTTGTCAGAGCAATTTCAGACTCACCAGACGAAAACCAAACAGTATTTCGGATGCTTGGTATTATCATCAATCCTGATGATTCCTCTAGCGT
>NZ_JAAHHE010000053.1:0-33994 GCF_010692525.1 Moorena sp. SIO3B2 | reverse complement strand
GGTATTTTCTTTACTAAAGAACCGGGTTATGGTAGTAAAGATGCTGCCTGGATCAGGTATTACCGTTGTGGAAATTCAGGAGAAAATACGACACTGGAGATTGGAACATCTAATGATTGTGACGATCATATTGCCTTAATGCCTCGAAAGGGCAATGTGGGGATTGGGACGACAAATCCAAGGGCTAAACTCTCTATAAATGGCGGTTTGCACGTTGGTGGTGATTCCGATCCAGGGGATAAAAACCTACGGGTAGATGGCTGTACAACCACAAATGAATTATCTGTCTCAGGAAGTCTTAGCTTTGATACACCCACAAGACAGATAATTAACATGTGTAATAATAATTACGGGATAGGGATACAGCATGGCACTCAATATTTCCGCACTGACAATAATTTTGCTTGGTACAAAGGTGGTACTCATGATAACAATGAACTGAACCCTGGTACTGACGGAATAGTACAGATGGTTATCAAAGATTGCCATGTGGGGATTGGGACGATAGATCCAGGGGCAAAACTAGAAGTGAAGGGCAATCTCAAGCTACAACAGGGAGTAGCGGTGAATGAATTTTCTTGTGATGGTACTCTCGAAGATAATAGCGATTGTGCAATACCAACGCAGAAAGCAATTAAAACCTATGCCGATACTAAAGCGCTTCTCCATGGTTCTGTGAGTCAGAATTTTTCAGCAAAAAACCTAACTGTAAATGGAGCGATCCAACTAAGTTGTGGTGATGCTGCCTGGATCAGATATTACCGTAGAGGAGGTGAACCAGAAGCAAGGACACTGGAGATTGGAACATCTAATCATTGTCACGATCATATTGTTTTAATGCCTGGAAAAGGCAATGTGGGGATTGGGACGAGCAATCCAACTCACAAGTTTCATGTCCTAGGATCAGATGCAGTAGGCTTATTTCAATCTTGCACTAACCTAGCCGTCTTAGAACTTTCCACCAACGAAGGATTGAATAATCGGGTAGAAATTGCCAATAAACCTGGTGGGCGATTGAGCTTTTCTACAGCAGAAGCGTGTGATGTATTCAACGTCACCAAAGATGGTAATGTGGGGATTGGGAGGACAAATCCAGGGGCAAAACTAGAAGTGAACGGCAATCTCAAGCTACTACAGGGAGTAGCGGTGAATGAATTTTCTTGTGATGGTACTCTCGAAGGTAATAGCGATTGTGTAATACCAACCCAGAAAGCAATTAAAACCTATGTAGACACAAAAACACGTTTTTCTGGTTCTCAGAGTCAGGAGCTTTCAGTAAAAAACCTAACTGTAACTGGAGCGATACAACTAAGTTGTGGTGATGCTGCCTGGATCAGATATTACCGTCGAGGATGCGAACCAGAGGCAAGGACACTGGAGATTGGAACATCTAATCATTGTGACGATCATATTGCCTTAATGCCTGGAAAGGGCAATGTGGGGATTGGTACGGATAGTCCAGAGGCAAAGCTGGATGTGTCAGGACAAATTAAAGGTGGCGGGGTTTTGGCTGGAATATGGGCAGCCCAACCAAATACTGATGTTTCTATCACATGCGCGGGGTGGGAAGATGTTTCCGATACATCAGTTCCTTTCAAGCTAGATAGAAAAGCAATAATTTTTTGTACCTATTCCATTAATGTCCAACCAAATGGGAATTGTAAAGGTCGTAATCTCATTGCAACAAGGCTAGTCGTGGACGGTAATGGCTGTCCCCAATCTGGTTCGCACTTTCAAGCCCATAGCCCTAATCATCCTAATGTGAATTTGAATGGCAATCTCGTCTTGCCGCTTGAGACAGGTGAGCATACCGTTAAGCTCCAGTGGAAGAAAGTTGGCGACAATGTGGCAAGGTGGAATAGCAACCCATCATGCCTAGATGGCTTCGGTGGCGGAAGAACACTTGTGGTCATGGCATTTTACTTACCAATAATAGGTGTTTAGGAAATCATTAGTCATTTGACAACCAAACCCGCTCTAATCCCTCTTGTGTCACTCTCCGAGGATTAAAATAAAGACATAAATGCATACAATGTCTAGAAAGTGCGATCGCCGATCTTGTAGGGTGCGTTAGCGGTAGCGTAACGCACCATCTACAAATTCCAAAAGAGCCATCTTTAATTAGTGTATAAAAATGATTACCTTAGCTAAATGGTCAATTGAAGACTATCATCACATGATTGCAGCAGGTATCCTCAGTGAGCGTCATGTGGAATTACTAGAGGGAAAAATTATTGAAATGTCACCAGAGGGACCATTGCATCGGAAAATCAACGATTCTATGGCAGACTATTTACGGGAAAAGCTCCGAGGTTGCGCCAAAATCTACGAAGCACATCCAGTTACCCTTCCTGATTCTGAACCCGAACCAGATATTGCTGTTGTTAAATTGCCAGTTTCCTTGTATGACCATCGTCACCCTTCTGCCGAGGAAATTTACTTATTGATAGAAATATCTGACACTACCTTGGTAAAAGACTTGGAACAGAAGCGAATCGCCTATGCTCATGCTGGCATTTTAGAATATTGGGTTGTAGATTTGAAAGCTCAACAACTGATCGTGTTTCAGCAACCATCAGGGGATAGTTATCAAATCAAACAAACCTATAGCCAAGGAAGTCTCTCCCTTGTTGCCTTTCCCCATGTTGAAGTGTCAGTGGAAAAGTTAATATCAAAAACTATCTGAGATATAGCAATTATCATAGCTATGAGGTATACAATTTATGGATTGTAGGGAACAGAGAACAGGGAACAGCTTGTAGGGTGGGCATTGCCGACAAATAAGGAAATAGGTTGAATATTATCCTATGCAATGCCCACCAACACCTTAAAGTGCGATCGCATTAAACAACTTATCCCTAGAAGTGCGTACGCTCATGCTATAATCAAAACACCTAATAGTAAACGAGGAAGATTGTAATGAAAAATAAAGTCATAGATGTGACAGATCTAAGTCCGAAACAGATTGCTATGCTTGAAGAAATTATTGCTGCTTTTAAGGCGGTTTCTCAACAGAATATTTTTTCACAAGATATAAGTGAAAAAGAAGACAAAGAGAAAGAAGACTTGAAGCAACTTCATCAAGAGTTTGATTGGTTGGTTGCTGACCTTGGTGTAAAAGAACCACTTACTAGAAGTAATGTCTATGGCATCGAATAATAAAATAAAACGGTATTTAGACACTAAAATTCTGGTATATTCAATTGATTTAAGTAAGGATAATAGGCAAAAACATCGGGCAGCTTTAGAAATTTTAAGACCTAGTCAAATAGAAGTTATCTGTCTGTCTTCTCAGGTGATTGCCGAGTTTTATGCTGTTGTTACCAGTTCCAAATCTGTAGCCAATCCTCTGACTACTCAAGAGACAATAATGCGGATTGAAAGATTTCTGCAAATGCCCAATATAGAACTTCTCTCCATGTCAGATAATATCTTTAAGCAATGGTTTGAATTGCTCAAAACACACCCTGTAAAGGGTGCTAGAGTATTTGATTTAATGCACCTGGCAATTATGATATCCCATGGAGTAACCAGTATTTATACGTTTAATGAAGATGATTTTAATTGGCATCCTGAAATTGAGGTGATTGTGCCAAGTTATTAACTAATAATACTCCCCATCCAAGGAGCAATTCAGGTATTAGAATAAGAACTTGCCAAAACAGATAGATAAGACAACACAGAAGCTCCGGCAACATCATTTTTATGTTCCCTGTCACCCGTTGCCAAATAATCTAAAAAAGACCTATGATTCAAGCCCAAGCCGAACCCAAACTATACAGCTTTGATGAATTTATAAGCTGGTATCCCGAAAACTCCCAAGTCCGGTACGAACTCCATGATGGAGTAATTATCGAAATGCCCAAGCCAAAGGGAAAACATTCAAATCTAACCGGTGCCCTGATCGAGCAACTATTAATAATTATCAGGCAGATGGGCAAAGGCGGCATTTGGACTATTCCTAGAGAATCGATTGTCAAACCCAAACGCCAACAATCAGGTTATGAGCCGGACATCATCGTTTTGAACCAAGAAGTTCTTGGGGCAGAACCGCGATGGGAAAGCGAATCGATTATCCAAAATCCTGATTCGGTCAAATTAATCGTCGAGGTTGTTTCAACTAATTGGCGTGACGATTACTACAATAAACTTCAGGTGCGACCCGTGGCGAATTAAATTCGCCAAGGTCAAGCGCACCTAAGAGATTATGAGGAGATGGGTATTGAAGAATATTGGATTGTCGATTACGCAGCATTGGGGGCGAGAAAGTTTATCGGTAACCCTAAGCAACCCACACTGTTTGTTTGTACTTTGGTAGATGGAGAATATCAGATGAATCCATTTACGGAAAAAACGACCATTGTTTCCCCGACCTTTCCCCAGTTCAACTTATCTGCACAGCAGATTTTCGCTCTGGCTTTGTAGTGCAAACGCCGCTCTTGTAGGGTGCGTTAGGGCTTATAATGTAAGCATTCAGCGGTCAGCGGTCAGCGGTCAGCCGTGAGCTTTCCGTAACAGAGATTAAACGAATGTTTACCTGTTGTCTTGATGCAATAGCGAGTGGGGGAAACCACGGCAATAGCGAGTGGGGGAAACCCCCAAGACCGCGCTGCCTCCCCAAGACCGTAATGGTGCGTTTTCCGTAGGCGAATTAAATTCGCCACGGGTCGCACCTCTGCATCGCTTATTCAAAAGCTGTTCCCGTAGCGTGCCCATAGCCCATAAGCTGTTCGCGTAGCGTGCGCGTAGCGCATTAGCTGATAGCTGATAGCTGATAGCTGACCTTATAATATACTAAGTTCAGGTTTTGTATCCCAACCCAAATTGACTCAGAAGCAGAAATATCGGATATCCTACCAGAAATTCGCACTGAAACAAGTCGGTAACACCATCCCTATTAGTAACATTATTTTATTACCATCCACCATGATTCAATTATCACCAAAACTA
Source organism: Moorena sp. SIO3B2 (assembly GCF_010692525.1). NCBI lineage: Bacteria > Bacillati > Cyanobacteriota > Cyanophyceae > Coleofasciculales > Coleofasciculaceae > Moorena > Moorena sp. SIO3B2. The sequence continues at coordinate 29,044 of NZ_JAAHHE010000053.1, read as the reverse complement.
CTAACCTTTGATGAATTTCTTGAATGGCTGCCAGAGACTAGGCGCTACGAATTACATGATGGAAAGATCGTAGAGATGCAACCCACAGGAAAGCATGAAGATATTACAGGATTTCTTACCCAAGAATTGACCCTGGAATACACAAAAATGCAGCTACCCTATCGCATTCCTCAAAAAGCATTGGTCAAACCAAAGGACAAGGAGACTGGCTATAATCCAGACTTGCTACTCATTGATCGTTCCCATCTGGCATCTGAGCCTTTATGGCAGAAAAAATCAACGGTGATTCATGGAGAATCCATCCCTCTAATTATCGAGGTTGTCAGCACCAATTGGCGCGACGATTATGGCTACAAGCTCATTGACTACGAAGCGATGGGCATTCGTGAATATTGGATTGTGGATTATCTAGGTGTGGGTGGAGTGCGCTTTATTGGTCATCCCAAACAACCGACTCTCTCTCTCTATCAGCTTGTGGATGGGGAATACCAAGTACAGCAGTTGAGGGGAAGCGAGGTGATTGAGTCACCTACATTCCCAGAACTCAAGTTAACTGCCGAACAGATTTTTCAGGCTCAAAGGTGAGGATTAACTAGTGCGTACTAAGATCAGGTTTTGTATCCGAACCCAAACCCAAACACGCACCCTAATAAAATCTTGATTTTATTCCCAATTACCGCCGAGTTAAACAACCTTTTCTTACTAATGTAACCCATCATATTCAACAAGAAACATGAAAGAACAACTCGAACAACGCCTAACCCAACTCAAAGCCGAATTTGAATCAGGACAAAAAGTCCTCGCCGATTTAGAAGCCAAACAAGCAAATGTCCGTGAAACCTTACTCCGCATCCAAGTAGAATGAACCCATGAATATTGTCTATCAACGACAAGGCGTTGAATTTGAGTGGGATAGCAATAAAGCCCAGAGTAACCTGGAAAAACATGGTATTAGCTTTGAGGAAGCGACAGAAGCTTTTTTTGATCCCTTTTACCAAGAGGGAGAAGCAACTCCCAATAATATAGCCAATGGTGAGCAACGTGAGTTTATTCTGGGCTATTCTTTAGAACAACGCCTTTTGTTAGTTGTCTATGTGGAAAGAGGAAGGCGAAACCGGATAATTTCCGCTCGTCAAGCTACTCGAAATGAAAGGAAACTCTATGAACAAGCCTGAAGAAGAATTTACCATTAAACTGCACCCCCGTCCTCAAGAAAAAGTATCCCTGGATATTCCAACGGATACCTTAGCATCCCTCAAAAAAGTAGCTGCTAGTCGAGATATGTCTTGTGAGGCATTACTAAAACTGTATATTGGACAAGGGCTAAGAGAGGATTTAGCCAAATCATTTTCTAACCGCGTACTAGAAGCAACAGCACAGGTTTTAGCCAAGCATATTGACTCAGAAGCAGAAATATCGGATATCCTACAAGAAATTCGCACTGAAACAAGCCGTTAAGTAAGAGCGATCGCCGCTCTTGTAGGGTGCGTTAGCGGTAGCGTAACGCACCATCTACAAATTTCAACCGAACCTCCTTACCAAAGCAACGGTGCGATCAACGCTATAATATACTAATCCCAGGTTTTGTATCCCAACCCAAACCCAAACACGCCCCCTAATAAAATCAAGATTTTATTCCCAATTACCGCCGAGTTAAACAACCTATTATTACTATTGTAACCCATCATATTCAACAAGGAACATGAAAGAACAACTCGAACAACGCCTAACCCAACTCAAAGCCGAATTTGAATCAGGACAAAAAGTACTCGCCGATTTAGAAGCCAAACAAGCCAATGTCCGTGAAACCTTACTCCGGATCCAAGGAGCAATTCAGGTATTAGAAGAAGAGTTAACTAAACATAATGGTGCTGCATCTGAACCAGACAATTTGCAAGGATTAGAAACCGAGGCTTTAGCAACACACCTTCAGAACAAGGATTAAATGCTTTAGGATCAGGGATGAAGAGATTTTAGAGATTTCTGTGAGCGAAACCGTCTACATTGAAACCAGTATAATAGGAGTTGCCCACTATTTGTACACCTTATGAATTAATGGGAGAATAAAAATGTGGAGAGATGAAATTCTAGAAGAGATCTACAGAATTCGAGAGGAACACGCTAGAAGTTTCAATTACGATTTGAAAGCCATCTGTGATGACTTACGGAAGCGACAAACGGCAAGCAACAGAAAAATTATTTCCAAACCCCTTAGACGACCGGATTTACCTTTAATGTCCCAAGAAGGCTCACGCTCTATCCGATAGGAAAGCATAGTGCGTACGCCGATATTGTAGATCTTGTAGGGTGCGTTAGCGGTAGCGTAACGCACCATCTACAAATTTAAACGGAACCTCCTTACCAAAGTGCGTACACCGATCTTGTAGGGTGGGTTAGCGGTAGCGTAACGCACCATCTACAAATTTAAACCGAACCTCCTTAGCAAAAATAATGAGGTAATTACCATGACTCTTAAAGAATTAAAAACTCAACTCTTAGCCTTAACCCCTACTGAACAAGCTGAAGCAATGGAAATACTAACCAAAGTTATTAACAATAGTTCTTCGAGAATTACCAAAACCCCTGGGGTATGTGGTGGGGATGCTTGTATTGAACATACTCGTATTCCTGTGTGGCTGTTAGTCAGTTTACGCGATCAGGGTTCAACTGATGCTGAATTACTGGCATTTTATCCTCAACTTCGTGCTGTTGATTTAGTTAATGCTTGGGCTTATGCTAAGGCATATCCAGAAGAAATTGAAACAGCTATTCGAGAGGAAAAAAAAGCAATGGAGTCTACAATATAATCTATGGCACGTCTTTATGCCGACGAACAATTTCCCTTACCAGTTGTGCAAGTTCTCCGAGATTTCGGTCATAATGTGTTAACCGTTCAAGAAGCCGAAAAAGCTGGGGATTCTGATGCAGAAGTTTTAGCTTTTGCCGTAAACAACAACAGAGCAATTTTAACTCAAAATCGTCGTCATTTCATTAGACTTCATCTTGAACAACCAAACCATAATGGCATTATCGTATGTACGGACGATCGAGATATAAAAAGTCTAGCTCAACGTATCAATCAAGCAATTTCTAAAGAAGAATCCTTGACCAATAAATTAATTCGAGTAAACCGTCCACAGCAATAAATTACAAATAACTTAACATGACTGAAAACCTTACCATCTCCAACGCCCCCCCAGAACATCCTGGCATGAATTTCGCCTTATTGCGACAAGAAGGTATCAAGCACATCGAACGCCTAGGGGGGAAACTGTGGACAGACTACAATACCCACGATCCTGGTATTACTATCCTAGAACAACTCTGCTATGCCATCACGGACTTGAGCTACCGCCTTGACTTCGAGATGAAAGACTTGCTTGCACCTGCTCCTGGAGATGTAGAAATAAACAACAAGCAGTTTTTCACCGCCAGAGAAATCCTCACCGTTAATCCCCTCACTATTAATGATTATCGCAAACTTCTAATCGACATTGATGGTGTGAAAAATGCATGGGTTAAACCAATTAAGAATTCAGAACCACCAATTTATTACGATTCGCTTCTTCATACCTTAACTTTTGAAGCTTCTAAACGCACTCAGCAAGTAAACTTAAATGGACTTTATCGGGTACTAATCGAAAAAGACAAAAATGTCTCTGACGAAGCGAGTCTCATAGAAAAAGTAAAATCTAAACTTAATCAGCATCGGAATCTGTGTGAAGATTTTGCTTCAGTCGAAATCTTACCCATTGAAGAAATCACCATCAAAGCCGATATCGAGATTGAAGAAGGATTTGATGTGAATGAATTAATGGCACAGATATATTTGGGCTTAGATAACTTTATTTCTCCTCACCTAGAATTTTTCACTGTCAAAGAACTACTGGATCAAGGCAAAACTCCTGAAGCAATCTTTGATGGTGTTCCCCTGGAACATGGCTTCATTGACAACGAACAACTTGATAGTTTTATCAAGAAAGACCAACTGCACACCTCTGACCTAATTCGGATTATTTTAGATATTCCAGGGATAAAAACTGTTAGAAGCATTACTATTTCAAGCGACAAGTCATCAGAATCAGAAGAATGGGCGTTAGCATTAGAGCCTAATCTAACACCCCAACTCAAAGATATAGATGGCTTGACAAGTAACATTACCTTTTATAAAGGACAAATTTCGTGCAATCTGAACCTGGCTAAAGCTAAAAGTCATCTGGAATCCTTACAACAGCAAAACACCAAAACACCATCAATAAAACAAACAAAAGATATCCCCATCCCAGTGGGACAATACCGGGAATTATCTGACTATGAATCAATCCAAAACGATTTTCCTGCTACTTACGGTATTGGAGAAATAGGTTTACCAGCTTCCGCATCTCCCAAACGCAAGGCTCAAGCCAAACAACTGCAAGCTTATTTAATGTTTTTTGATAAACTTTTAGCTGACTATTTTGCTCAATTAGACCATGCTAAAGATTTATTCTCTTTTCAAACTAAGAACAAGACAACCTACTTTTCCCAGGATCTTTCTAACCTCCCAGGTGCGGCAGAAGTCCTAAATCCAGAGTCCAATTCACCAACAGATAAATGGAATGAAACTGATTTAGCAAGAAGAAACCGTTTTCTGGATCATTTAATGGCACAGTTTTGTGAAAAGTTCACAGATTATTCCTTACTTTTATATGATTCAATCCTGGAAGAAGAACTGATTGATGATAAAATTAGTTTCTTACAAAATTATCCCCAAATTAGCGCTGGGAGGGGTAAAGCCTTTAATTACACTGATTCCAGTCAGGTTTGGGATACAGAAAACGTATCGGGACTAAAACAAAGAATTTGTAGTTTACTAGGAATTCCTTACCATCGAAAAACTTTGGCTCTCTGCAATGAATTGGATGAAACCGAAGGATTCCATATAGTCGAACATATTTTACTTCGTCCTCGCAGCAGTAACGACCCCGACTCAGACGAGAATTTTTTAGAATTTAAATCAAACACAGATTCAAACACAGATTCAAACACAATAGATCCTTACTCTTTCCAAATCAGTTTTGTATTCCCCAATTGGCTACCTCGCTTTCAAGAAGAAAACTTTAAACAGCTAATTTATAACATTATCAGTGCCGAAATACCCGCCCATATAACCCCTTATTGCTACTGGTTAGACAAACCTAATATGATAAATTTTGAAAATGCCTACCAGCTCTGGCTAAATACAAAAATGGATAAAAAATCAACTAATAACCTGATAGAATTTTTGGTAAATGGTAGACTTGAAATACTACCATTTAAGGTTTTAGGATATATGACTATCGGCACAGATTTTGAAGTGATTTGTTAAAGCCTTTGGAAGTGAAGCAACAACGACATATTATAAAAAAACAGATTATAGAACTTAATTTAAGTTCACAACAAGGTGCTTTTGAACTGCAAAATGAGGTAAGTAGAATATATCGCCATAAAGTCCTCCCCCTCATTGATAATTTGTTGAGTCAGTTCAGCGATTTAGATACAATACATCGAATTAATACCCTAGAAATAGACCTAGGAAATATCGATATCAATAATCTAGAACAGGAATTGATTGACAAAATACTAGAACAAATTCAACAGCAATTAGCAGAACAAATTAGCCACTCAAATTATAGTTTGTCAACACAGCCACAACCTAAGACTGAGTTGGATAAGTCTTCACCACTGCTTGGTAGCACAGAGGGAGAGACGGGGGAAAATATAGGACAAAATAAAGTTACCTCTGTAAGTGCAACTCGCTATCAAAGACTATCTGATCAAATTGGCAGATCAGAGATAGCTAGTAAAAGCGCTTTACAACTAGAGATTTTAAGCTACTTTATCCAAACAGGTATGCTACCCTGGTGGACAGAAAACTTAAGCAAACAAGAGCTAGAAGACTATTGCGATCGCCTGATCACCAATTCCCCAAATCAGGTCAAGTCTATTGTTAAGCAAAGCTTCAAAAATCCCAAGCAATTGCAGCGCCTGATTTACCAATTTTCTGATTTAATACTCCTCAAAATAGCCGGATTGTTTACTGGTAATTTAGTCCAGTTTATTGCCGATTATAATACAGATATAAAAGCTGTCTTGGCACAGCTAGAGCAGACCATAAATATTCCGGAAGCCAAATTGAGATTGGAGAGATGGCAAGGAATATTTTTCAGCATCTCCTCAGAGAGTAAGACTAAAGTAGATAAACTCAAATTAGTCCAAGACAATTTATTACATATTGCCACCAGTAATCGGATTAACTATCCTGATTTTTTAACTAGTCTTGTTGCCAAGATAGAGCATCTAGTCAGAGCAGGAAAAGGATTTAAAAGTCAACTTCCAGAAATCTTAGATATAATCCAAATCCCTAACCAAGATGCACAGTTGATTAGAGCTGAAGAAAGAGCTTCACAACTAGACATTTTTAGCGACTTTATCCAAACAGGTATACTCCCCGAAAACTTCAGCAAACAAGAACTAGAACAATATTGCGATCACTTGATCACCAATTCCCCAAATCAGGTCAAGTCTATTGTTAAGCAAAGCTTCAAAAATTCCAAGCATTTGCAGCGCCTGATTTACCAATTTTCGGATTCAACACTCCTCAAAATAGCCGGATTGTTTACTGGGGATTCAGTCCAGTTTATTGCCGACTATAATACAGACATAAAACCGGTCTTGGAACAGCTAGAGCAGACCAGAAATATTCCGGCAGCCAAATTGAGATTGGAGAGATGGCAAGGAATACTTTTCAGTATCTCCTCAGAGAGTAATACTCAAGTAGATAAGCTGAAGTTAGTCCAAGACAATTTATTACATATTGCCAGCAGTAATCGGATTAACTATCCTGAGTTTGTAAGGAATATTGTTGCCAAGATAGAGCATCTAGTCAGACAAGGAAAAGGATTTAAAAGCAGACTTCCAGAAATCTTAGATAGAATCCAAATCCCTAGCCAAGATACACAGTTGATTATAGCTGAAGAAAGAGCTTCACAACTAGAGATTTTTAGGGACTTTATCCAAACAAGTATACTCCCGGAAAAATTAAGCAAACAAGAGCTAGAAGACTATTGCGATCGCCTGATCACCAATTCCCCAAATCAGGTCAAGTCTATTGTTAAGCAAAGCTTAAAAAATTCCAAGCAATTGCAGCGCCTGATTTACCAATTTTCGGATTCGACACTCCTCAAAATAGTCGGATTGTTTACTGAGGATTCAGTCCAATTTATTGCCGACTATAATACAGACATAAAACCGGTCTTGGAACAGCTAGAGCAGACCATAAATATTCCGGAAGCCAAATTGAGATTGGAGAGATGGCAAGGAATATTTTTCAGCATCTCCTCAGAGAGTAAGACTAAAGTAGATAAACTCAAATTAGTCCAAGACAATTTATTACATATTGCCACCAGTAATCGGATTAACTATCCTGATTTTTTAACTAGTCTTGTTGCCAAGATAGAGCATCTAGTCAGAGCAGGAAAAGGATTTAAAAGTCAACTTCCAGAAATCTTAGATATAATCCAAATCCCTAACCAAGATGCACAGTTGATTAGAGCTGAAGAAAGAGCTTCACAACTAGACATTTTTAGCGACTTTATCCAAACAGGTATACTCCCGGAAAACTTCAGCAAACAAGAGCTAGAAGACTATTGCGATCGCCTGATCACCAATTCCCCAAATCAGGTCAAGTCTATTGTTAAGCAAAGCTTAAAAAATCCCAAGCAATTGCAGCGCCTGATTTACCAATTTTCGGATTCAACACTCCTAAAAATAGCCAGATTGTTTACTGGGAATTTAGTCCAATTTATTGCCGACTATAATACAGACATAAAACCGGTCTTGGAACAGCTAGAGCAGACCATAAATATTCCGGAAGCCAAATTGAGATTGGAGAGATGGCAAGGAATACTTTTCAGTATCTCCTCAGAGAGTAAGACTCAAGTAGATAAGCTCAAGTTAGTCCAAGACAATTTATTACATATTGGCACCAGTAATAACATTAACTATCCTGAATTTTTAACTAATCTTGTTGCCAAGATAGAGCATCTAGTCAGAGCAGGAAAAGGATTTAAAAGTCAACTTCCAGAAATCTTAGATAGAATCCAAATCCCTAGGCAATATACAGAGTTTATTAAAGAAAGGGAACAACTGGAACACCTATTAAGGGAATTGCAACACCTTGATTTAAATAGCCAGATATTACCCCAACATAAACAGCAAATTAATCAACTTAAGACTGAAATAGAAGTATTACTAAATGAAATCAATAATTCTGCCCAAGTCCAAAGGTCATCAGACCTGATTACACGCTTCAAACAACTACAGAAAAGTTGTCAAACTCTTAAACTCAACATCCAACAAGAACTCAAGTCCGAGCAAACCAGATTTCCAGATGTTGTCAATACTTTTAGTGACTCTGATGAAATCTACATTTACAATGCAGGATTAATTTTGATCTGGCCATTTCTGACTCGCTTCTTTGTCAAAATAGGATTGGTACAAGATAAGATTTTTATTAATACCATATCTGCTGAACGAGCAGCCCTTTTACTCCAGTATTTAGTTGATCACTCAACAGAAATACCAGAACACAGTTTACCTCTTAATAAAATACTATGCGGTATAGATTTATTAGAACCTATAGACACCAATTTAGAAATCACCGCACAAGAACGAGCAGAATGTGAAAACTTGCTATCTGCTGTGATTCAAAATTGGTCTATTTTGAAAAATACATCAATAGAAGGATTTAGAAGAGCTTTTTTGCAGAGAAACGGTATTGTGAGAATTCGTGATGGTAGTTGGCTGCTACAGGTTGAACGTGAAACTTACGATATTTTACTAGATAGAATTCCTTGGAGCATACGAGTTGTTAAGCTGCCGTGGATGGATAATATTTTATACGTAGAGTGGTAAACTGTAGGGAATAGGGAACAGGGAATAGGGAACAGGGAATAGGGAATAGGTATAGCGCTACGCGCAAGGCAAAAGGCAAAAGGCAAAAGGCAAAAGTTTACTAAAATAGCTTTTCAGCTTGTATCAATGTCCTAACCTTAATGCGTAGTGCTATAATAACCAATTTAAATGTGCGACAGCTTAGCCGGGTAGTTAATATCCAATAAATAAGCATTCAGCTGATAGCTGAATGCTTGAAAATGTTACTAATTTTTAATTTTTACCAATCAACTTTCAACCTGTTAACCTTCAACCTGTTAACCTTCAACCTGTTAACCTTCAACCTATTAACCTTCAACCAAATAACCTTAAACCCTCAATCCCCAGTAATGGACAAACCATCAACCCAGATTTTTGGACAGACTCCACCAGAGGTCAACTCAGCCTCTTTTTCCACATAAATAATGGATTTCAGCAGTTCCCGAAAATCTCCGGCTACGGTTGCGGAATCAATACTAGTTAATTCTCCTTTATTCACCATCCAACCATCAAAGGGTAGAGAAAAGGAACCTTCGAGTGCTTTAACTCCTGCATGAAGCGCATTCACTTCATCAATCCAAATCACATTCTCCGCTTGGTCTAAGCTGTACTCTTGTTCAGCAGATTGACCAGGAAAAACATGATAGAAATTAGGGCTAACTGTAACTTTAGCTCCAATATTTGCATGACCTGTTGGTTGAGCATTCAGGCGTTTCGCGGTGCCAGCACTGTGCAGAAAACTGCTTAACACCCCTTCTGTAATTATCGGTACTCGACGAGTAGGGGTTCCTTCTCCATCAAAATAGACCGGTGCCACATTCTCTGGATGTAGCTCATCATCACAGACAGAAAGCAGAGGAGAAGCAATTTGAGTACCTAGAAACTCAGGAGTCGAGAGGCTTTGCTTGTCTAGAATATTCTGAGCATTAAATAAATTAGAAAAAGCATTCAGTAAACTTAGGAAAGCTTCGGGAGAGAACACTACCCGATATTTACCGGACTTAACTTTCTCATAGTTCAAGTGACTGATGGTTTTCTCAGCAGCTTCTTGCAGACAAGTCTGAATATCCAGAGTTTCTAACCCTTTACTAATCTTATAGGCACCAGCACTACGGGGCTTTTTCCCTTCTTCCTCAGTTTTGGTATAAAGATAAATGGAAGCAGAGGAACTAGCTTGCTGGCGCAATGCCCCATCACTATTGAGATAAAAGCGCTCAACATCCCGTTGAGATAGTCCATTGTAAGGAACTCCGGCAATAGCCGAGTGAGCTTCCAGTAACTTTTTCTCTGAATCCAGTAGGGTTTCTACTAATTTAGATACTGGCTGTTGAGGCACTTGATTATTGGGAATCTCTGGAATCGATACCGTTGATTCAGGGCTAAAGTCTGGGGCGTTTTCCTTCACCCCAAAACTACTCGCCTCATAAGCGGTTTTTAAGGCTAGTTCCAACCCAGTTGGGTTTGTATCGGTAGTTGAAGTAATGCCTACTTTCTGGTCTTGATTCCAAACCCGTACAGTTACACCAGAGCGATTAGATGCCTCAACCTGTTTTGGCTCACCCTGGTCTACTTGAACACCAGCTTCATCCACTGCAGAGCCATAAATATCGAATTTTTCAATTCCCAGGCGTTTTGCGATCGCATTCGCCGAATCAGCTATCTCATTAATCTTGGTCATCTTATCTTAGATTGTGAATGTTGGGTTAACAAAAAAAAGAGGCATGATATCAAATCCGGTTAATCACTTCGGATGTAAGCATTCAGCTATCAGCTATCAGCTATCAGCTTATGCGCTACGCGCATTAGCTGAATGGTTACGATAAGTCTTTAACCGGAGATGATCGGATAACACTAGTCCCAAAGCCTGGCTGCTGGGGTAACTTACCGTCCACCAACGGTAATCGAATCTACCTTGATATGAGGCTGACCGACGGTGACATAAACACTGCCGCTAATGGAACCACAGAAACCAGCGGCTAATCCTAAGTCTTTGGAACACATGGAAATTTTATTCATAATTTCCTTAGCTTCCCCAATCAGAATTGCCCCTTTCAGCGGTTTAGTGACTTTGCCATTTTCAATCAAATAGGCTTCATCGACACCAAAGTTAAATTCCCCAGTAGCACCAACACTACCACCGCCCATCCGCTTGCAGTAAATGCCTTTATCGATAGAACCAAATAAATCCTCTACCTCGTAATCACCAGGGGCGATGTAGGTATTGCGCATCCGTGAAGCAGCAGCATAGGCATAATTCTGACGGCGTCCACTACCTGTTCTGGGGTGTCCAGTCAGCTGAGACCCTGCCCGGTCGGCGATAAAATTCTTCAGTATGCCATTTTCAATCAACAGAGTTCTTTGGGCTGGCATGCCCTCATCATCCATATCAATAGTTCCAAAGGCATTGTCAGATAACCCTTCATCCCAAGCGGTAAGGCTTTCGTTAGCAATCTTCTCGCCTTTTTTGTCAGCAAACGGAGTAGTTTTCCGCTCAATCTGGGTCGTTTCCAACAGGTGTCCACAGGCTTCATGGAAAATTACCCCACCAAAGGAATTGGCCATGATAATGGGGTAAGTACCAGACTCTACGTAATCCGCATAGAGCATCTTACCAGCGGATTCAGCAACTTCCTCGGCAGTACCATTATAATCCCAGGCTCTTAGAAACTCTGGGTTACCGGTACTACCAGCACGCTTGCCAATCGAAGAGCGATGGTCGCCATCAGCACATAGTAGGTTATATCCCACAGACTGAGTTAAACGAATATCTCTGGCAAAGGTACCATCACTAGCTGCCACCAGAACTTCCTGCCAATCCCGGAAATAAACAGCCCGTCGGGATTGGACATGGCTAGCCTTGCGCTGGAGTGCCCCATTGGCATCCAGGAGTACTTCTCCCATTTCTGCCATCGAACTGCAACCGGATAGCCAAGTGTCTTTGCCCTTAGCAGTAGCGTAATCCCGCAACAGTTCCAGGTTAGTTTCTGGGATAAAGGCATTAGGGGTAGGTAATTCCAGCCCTTGAATAGACAGGGCTTTCTCCAAAGCCGCTTTTAGCCCCGAAAAGGATAAATCATTAGTGCTAACATAGCAATCTGACTTACCCCGAAATACTCGGATACCAGCACCAGAGGTAAGGCGGGGAGAAATGCTAGTAATGGCATCATCTTCCGCAAGACAGCTGATGTAGTTGACCCTTTCTAGGAAAAACTCAATAAAATCAGCACCAGCTGCTCGTCCTAATCCCAGGAGGGTGGAAAGGGGAGCTCTCCAGCTTTCATCAAAGCGTTCTGATGTGGATTGGTATTCCAGAGTAGGTAGTTCTTTGGATAGAAGTAGGGTTGGGGGCATAGATAATTTCCTTATCCTTTGGATATATATCCTTTTGATGATGGGTTTTATATCTGCCAGTCTAGCAAAATCCTAAAAACTTGGTTGAATCTGGTTCCATACTATGGAAGATGATCTTTGTTGATTGAAACTTATTTATCTATTACTTAATTTCAGATTAGTTTTATGAAAACCAAAGGATTTCACCATGTAGCGATTATTTGCTCAGATTATGAAAAATCGAAACAGTTTTATGTGGAAATTTTAGGGTTTTCAATTATTGAAGAAACCTTCAGAGCTGCTAGAAATTCTTATAAATTGGATTTACAAGTGGGTGATGGGGATAGGATTGAGTTATTTTCGTTTCCTAATCCCCCTGAACGAGTTAGTCGTCCCGAAGCTTGCGGATTGAGACATTTAGCTTTTCAAGTCGATGATATTGAAGCGTCGGTGAATTATCTCAAATCCCAGGGCGTGGATGTAGAAAAGATTAGAATTGATGAGCATACTGGCAAGCTATTTACGTTTTTTCAAGACCCGGATGGATTACCGTTAGAAATGTATGAAATTTAAATAGAATCGGGAATCGGGAATCGGGAATCGGGAATCGGGAATCGGGAATCGGGAATCGGGAATCGGGAATCGGGAATCTGGGATCTGGGAATATAAATTAGTCAGCTGATACAGATTTCAATGACAGGATTTAAGCGATTGCTTTTTTGTTGACAGTCAACAGTAAAGTAATGAACTACTGTCGTTAAACTAAACCGTTTAGTTGATTGGCTTTGAGCATACTAAGTTGATTAAAAATGCTATAATGGTTTACTATAATAATAATTAAAATTTGAAAGAAAACTAAATAAAATGTCTTGGGATAGCTACATTGATAATCTAATTGCACAATCTAAAGATGCTAATGGCACTGTTCATGTTGATAAAGCTAGTATCATAGGTATTGATGGTGGTGCTAAGTGGACTACAGATGCTCATCCTAATGCCTTAAAGCTAAATCCTGATGAAAGCGCAAATATAGCTAATGCTTTTAAGTCAAAGGATTTCACGGGATTCATGGCAGGAGGTATATCGATTAAGGGGGAAAAGTATCAATTTTTGCGAGAGGAGGATGGCAAAGTTGTTTATGGAAAAAAGAAAGACATAGGAGCTGTTACTCTCCAGGCCAGCAAAACTGCTGTCGTTATTGCTCACTGTCCAGAAGGTTGCCAACAAGGAAATGCCAATAAGGCAGTTGCAGTAATTGCAGAGTATTTAGAAAGTATAGGCATGTAACGGTGAATCATGATCGGGTGCATTTCATATTTTTTACAAATATGAGATGCACCCCCTGCTGCCTGTTCCCTGTTCCCTAAAACCAAAAAATTACTTACTAGCTTGAAAACCGCTATCGAGTACAGCAATGACTCAAACAAGTGATCTATATTATCTGTATGATGTTGATAATGAAAAATGGTTATTAGAAACTCTAAAACTATTAAAAGAAAAACAATTAGAAAATCTCGACATAGAGCATTTAATTGAGGAATTAGAAGGATTGGGACGTCGATATAAATTAACAGTTGAAAGTTTTTTAGAGCAAATTATCCGACATTTACTACTGCTGAACTATTGGCAAGAGCAATATGACTATAATGCCAATCATTGGCAAGCGGAAATTATGAGCTTTAGAAGCCAAATGGACGAGTATTTAACTCAAAACCTCCGCAATCATTTACAAGATAATCAAGGCAAAGTTTATCAAAAAGCTTTAAAATATGTCATAAAAAAAACCGGTATGATGATTCAATTTCCTGAAGACTGTCCCTATACTCTCGAACAATTATTAAATCAAGAGTGGCTGCCTTTAAAAGCTGATATTGTATAGCTATTTTCCATTAACTGAGGTACAAATTTTCAGTTTCCGACTCCTGACTCCCTCCCCAAATGTAAAAAACCGACTCCTGTGAGCAAGACCGCGCTGCATCGCTACCGAAAATTGTTATGGAAAACGCGATGTTCCTTAGGAACATCGCGTTTTGTCCAGGTGCTTTGGGCGAAGGCCATCCAGGGATAACCTTCACTCAATCTTCTATAGCCCAGCACCTCGATGCGATGTTCCTTAGGAACCGCTTGGCCTACGGCCTCAGCTTCCGCGCTTATGCGATGGCTCGAAGAGCCTGCCAAAGGCGATTAGCCCAAAGGGCTACGCTACGCGATGAAGCGTTCGCAAAGCGTGGCCAAAGGCCTCAGCTTCCGCGCTTATGCGATCGCAAACAACTGTCAACCTTCAACCTACCCTACGGCAAGGCCAAGGACGAACAACGGTCAACCTTCAACCTTGGCCAAAAGGCCACGCGTGCGCGTTCAACCGTCAACTTTCAACATTCAACCTTTAACCTTCAACCAATCCCAACAGCCACTTATTTCACCACCGATGGCTTCAACTCATCTTCGTTATCAGCACTGCTTGCCTTAAGGCCATTATCCGGCAAAGGATTACGAGCCTCAATTAGTTTGATCGCACGACTTACACTTTCTGGCAGAATCACCACTAAACCACCATCAGCGACTTTATCCAAACCCCTCTCAATTGCCTCTGTCTCCCTGAGGATAATCTCATAGTTGGACTCGCTTTTTTCCTGTCCTATGCCCTTACAAATTAACTCAGCTGCATCACCACTGGGACGTCCCCGTAAGTCATCATCTTCTTTGATAATAATCCTGTCAAAGATTTTTGCTGAGAGTCGTCCTAGTTCAATAAAGTCTTCATTCCGGCGATCCCCAGGACCACCCACAATCCCAAAGCACTCTCCGGGCCAGTTGCGCACAAAACTACCCAATGCCTCGTAACTAGCTGCATTGTGGGCATAATCCACTAGAGCATGGTAACTGCCAAGATTGAACAAATTCATTCGCCCTGGTGTCTGGTCTACAGAAGCCCTAAATGTGGTCAATGCTTCTCTAATGGCCTCAATCGAGACCCCTTGAGCAAAGGCAGCGAGACTGGCAGCTAGAGCATTCGCAATCATAAAAGGTGCCCGTCCCCCAATTGTCACTGGCACATTTACTGCCTCGTCAATCCGCAGGGTCCAATCCCCTTTGATGATGGACAAATAACCATTTTCATAAACCGCAGCCAGACCACCACCACTGGTGTGATTTTTGATTAACTCATTTTCTGAGTTCATCGAGAAATAAGCCACTTGACCCTTTACCTTTTCCGCCATTGCTCTGACTAGGGGGTCATCAGCATTGAGGATAGCATAGCCCTTCGGACTCACCACTTCCGCCACAATACTCTTGACCTTGGCCATCTGTTCAATGGTGTTGATGTCTCCAAGTCCCAAGTGGTCAGCGGAGACATTTAAAACCACCCCAATATCACATTTGTCAAAGGCCAAGCCAGAACGCAGGATCCCACCCCGAGCAGTTTCCAGCACTGCCACCTCAACAGTAGGGTCTTTGAGAATTACCTGAGCACTTTGGGGTCCAGTGGTATCACCTTTTTCCACAACATATTCATCAATGTAGATTCCATCTGTAGTGGTATAGCCCACAACCTTTCCAGTTTGGCGATAGATATGGGCAATTAAGCGGGTTGTCGTGGTTTTTCCGTTGGTACCTGTAATCGCGATGATGGGAATACGGTTAGGTTGCCCATTTGGGAAGAGCATATCTAGGACTGGTGCTGCCACATTCCTAGGCTTACCTTGACTAGGACAAACATGCATCCTAAAGCCAGGGGCAGCATTCACTTCTACCACCACCCCATCAGCTTCCCGTAAAGGCTTAGTGATATCGGAAGTGACAATATCAATTCCAGCAATATCCAGACCAATAATTTTGGCAACCCGCTCTGCCAGCCAGATAGTTTCTGGATGGATGTTATCGGTGTAGTCTACAGCAATACCCCCAGTGCTGAGATTGGCAGTTTCCCGCAAGTAACATACTTCTCCTTTTCTGGGTATACTTTCCAATCTATAGCCTTGCTTCTTCAAGACACTCTCACTGGTAGCGTCTACCACAATTTTCGTCAAGACATTGTCGTGTCCGTCACCCCGATGGGGATCAAGGTTAGTTTGGTCAATCAATTCCTCAATGGTAGACCTACCATTACCCACCACATGGGCAGGGATGCGCTCTGCTACTGCTACTACCTTGCCATTGACCACAAGAATCCGGTGGTCAAAACCTTTATAATAGCGCTCCACAATTACAGAGCGGGAGACTTCTTTGGCGGTCTTATGGGCAGTCTGTGCCTCTTCCCAGCTATTAATATCGAGGGTAATGCCTCGTCCATGATTCCCATTCAGGGGTTTAATCACAATCGGGTAGCCACCTACATCCTCAATTGCCCCTTCCAAATCATCTAGGAATCGAATTGTTGTCCCCCGGGGCACCGGTACACCAGCATCCCTCAGGATTTGTTTGGTACCTTCTTTATCACAAGCCAACTCAACGCCTAAAATCCCTGAATAATTACTCAATGTGGCTTGAATCCGCTTTTGGTGGACACCGTAGCCCAGTTGAATCATCGCTCTCGCGCTCAGCTGCATCCAGGGAATATCTCTGGCTTCGGCTTCCTTAACCAGGGATTGAGTGCTTGGTCCTAAAGCTGAATGATTAGCCAGTTCTTGTAAATCTTTCAGGTCTTGTTCTAATTCACTTTGGGGATAGGTTTGCTTATCAATGATGCTACGGCACAGCCGCACAGCTGCCCTAGCTGAATAACGACCCACCTGCTCATCAATGTATTCAAATATGACCTGGTAGACTCCTGGTGTCGTTGTTTCTCTAGTGCGACCAAATCCAACTCTCATGCCCGCCAGATCTTGTAGTTCTAGGGCAACGTGTTCAATGATGTGCCCGATCATGGTGCCTCTGGCAACCCGAGAAAGGAATCCCCCCCGGACACCAGGGGAACAGAAATGCTCTTCCAGACTGGGTAGGACAGTCTTTAGTCCCTTATAGAAGCCAGGAATCTCGTTGGAGGGGGTATTTGCCAATTCCTCTAAATCGAGACGCATGACAATCAGTTTGTGATGTCCAATACTCCAATAATTAGGACCACGTAAAGTCTGGATTCTCAGAATTCTCATATCAACTGAAACTTCGGTGGTGATGCTCGCTGAATGTGCAAGGAAGCGTAAAGACGCAATTTATCAAATAAAATCCGCCTTTATCGCCTACTTTGGCACTACTTTGGCACATTATTAGCCGATTGGCACGCTTGAAAACTCTAGCTCCAATCCGGGAATCAGGCGATCCGGTAGGCTGCTGATTAGATTTGGGATAATCTTATTATTATCAACCTTGGAGAGAAAAAAAACTGTTCTGTGTGAACATTTTTTTCAAAATTATCCATAACTATCGCAGCCAGCAGGTACTCAGATGAGTTCCCCCAACTACAGTCATGAGGAAACCCCCTGATTAAGGCGCTGCATCCCTTGGCAAAGGGCAGGTAAAGCCATACTCAAAAGCGTGGGCTGGTGATTGCAGTTGTTGTCCAGGATTGCTGGCTTTCCAGAAGGAAGGTTTAGCTTTCTCCTGCAAATAAGGAACGCTTGTGAAAGTGGTAGCGATCGCCATGAGATAGAATATGCACTCGCAGATTGTGGATACTGATCGGGTCGTTAGCACCAATCTTAGGCTGGTTCGTGTAAGACATTTCCTTGGGATCAATAATTGTGACAGTCCCTTTACCCATCACTTCTAACCAACCATTTTTTTCAAACAAAGCGCAGGTATCTTCATCAATTCCGATTGCCAATCGATCCGGATGTTCCGAAATAGCACTAATCAGGCGTGCCATACGATTGCGATGGTAGAAATGTTGATCTACAATGACCTCTGGAATGATTCCTAAGCCCATGGTTATATCCACCAAAGCACGATTAGGAGACTCACCACTACCACCACCAGCAATCATGTGATGACCCATAACTGCAGCCCCAGCACTTGTCCCAGCTAGGGTAATCTCGCTCTGATGAACCCGCTGCCGAACTTTTTCCATTAAGGGGGTATCGGCTAGTAGCCCGCACAAGCGTAGTTGGTCACCTCCAGTCATGAATACCCCGGTACAGATTTCCAAGTACTCTAGTAAGTCTTGGTTTTCTGCTTCAGAGCGATCGCGTATATCTAGCAACCGAATTTCTTCGGCTCCCATGTCTTCAAAGATGCGTTGATAGCGACTGCCAATCACGGTTGGTTCTCTGGAGGCTGAAGGGATAATGGCAAGGCGAGCATTAGTTCCTCCAGCACGCCCAAAAAAAGTTTGCAGGATCTCTCTTCCATGAACTTTATCTTCAGCGCCGCCGATTACCAAAATAGCTGGTTGAGTGGACTTAGGCATCCTAATTCTTTGCAATTGAGATTCTAACTGCTGCATTATATTAGTAATGGGCATGAGGTGAGTTCAATACTTTTGAGTAGTGCTTTTTAGTTAAAATGCCACATTATAGCAATTTTTCAGTTTACTTCGTGATTATTTAATGATATTCACGCATTATAGCCTTACCATTTATGCATAATCACTGATTATGTATCTTAGCCTCTTCCCACAGGATTTTTAGCTCCAGACCCCTACCCTCCCTTAACTGTTTGTGCGATTTGACATTATCACTCTATTTCCGGATTTCTTCAGCTCTCCCCTGACTTCAGGGCTACTTGGTAAGGCGCTCCTCAAACAAATTGCCGAAGTGCATCTGATCAACCCCCGAGACTTTGCTACTGACAAACATCGGCGAGTTGATGATGAGCCTTATGGTGGTGGGGTGGGGATGTTGATGAAACCAGAGCCGATTTTTGCGGCTGTAGAGTCTTTACCCATTTTACCCCAGCGTGATGTCATCTTAATGACCCCTCAGGGGGAACCCATGAAACAGCAATTGTTCAAAGAATTAGCCACAGGTTATGATCAGCTGGTGATAATTTGTGGACACTACGAAGGTGTGGATGAGCGGGTATTACACTTAGTCACCCGAGAGGTATCATTGGGGGATTTTGTCTTAACCTGTGGAGAAATCCCAGCCCTAGCCATGATTAATGGTGTCACCCGGTTGCTACCAGGAACAGTAGGCAAAGCCGAATCCCTTAAATTAGAAAGCTTTGAAGCCGGGTTACTGGACTATCCTCAGTACACAAGACCTGCTGAGTTTCGGGGATGGAAGGTTCCAGAAGTTCTGTTATCAGGAAATCATGGGGAAATTGACCGCTGGCGTAAAGAGCAGCAAATTCAGAGGACTAAAGAACGCCGTCCTGATTTGTATGATCAATAATCGGGAATCGGGAATCGGGAATCGGGAATCGGGAATGTAGAATGTAGAATGTAGAATTGAGAATCGGGAATCGAGAATTGGGAATCGGGAATCGGGAATCGGGAATCGGGAATCGGGAATCGGGAGTAGGCAAATGGATATTTGGCATAGAGTCCCATCACTAAGGTTGCCAAAGCAGCTGAAATCCTGGTGGCAATCACTAGTTCCCCAAACAGAGGATGTAACAAGCGAGAGTTAGCCACCCAATTGATTGGGTGGGCGGGGTTAGAAGTTACCACAAGAATAAGGCAGCCTTTATGGTTGGTCGGTTATGGGAAAAAGGTTAAAACTTTGAGGCGCGACCCATGGCGAATTTAATTCGCCTATGGAAAGCGCGCCTCCATGATTAAGGCTGCCTTATTAATCAGGTTTCGTCTCCGGAGCGTACCGGGATTTATCCCGGCTCTCGTTATTTTCCTCTTTGATTTTGGATGTACTTCTTGACTGTTTCTGTATTTGCGTTTCCAGTAGTCGAGCAGAAATAACTGGGAGACCATAAGGTGGGTAATTTCAGCAATTCAGGGAACTCCTTCCTGAGATAATGAGAAGCCCTCCCTTTCACTCGTTTGATGATCGTGGAAGGAGCAAAGGTAGGATCGACCTCCAAAAACATATCAACATGATCGGGCATGATTTCTAGGGCTATAACCCTCCAGTTATGTTCTGAGCACAAGTCAAAAATTATTTCTTGCAATCTCATCTTTATTTTTCCGGTCAATACTGCTTTTCTTCGTTTAGGGCACCAGACGAAGTGGTAATTGATTAGTGTTACCGAGTGCGGATTTGTCCTGAATATTTCTTGATTATTTCTGACCATAGTTGTTGACAGAGGTAGTATATTCAAGTTATCCTATAGACTAAGGAGGTGACGAGGAATGTATGGATGCCAACAGCACCTGATAACCACAGACCCTGATAATAGGGCGGTTTTAGAATTTATTTGCGGAGAAGCCAATAAGTTAACTAATTGCGCTATTTATTATTGCCGTCAAGTATTGTTTAAGGCTGGTAAGTATGTCAAGAAGTTTGAGTTAGACAAGATCCTTAAAACTAATATCCATTTCAGGGCAATGAGATCTGCTTGTGCTCAACAAATTCTCCACAGTGTAATTGAATCATTTAAATCCTATCAGGCATTGGCAAAACTTTATAAATCTGGAAAACTAAGGGATAAGCCAAGGGTTCCAAAGTACAGAAAGAAAGGCGGAATGGCTGTCGTAAGTTATCCAGCTAGGTGGGTGAAGCTAAAAGATGGACAGCTCAAGTTTTCTTTAGGGAACCAGGTTAAAGCGTGGTTTGGAATTGATCATTTCCTTCTTCCAATGCCATCTAATCTGGATTTCAAGTCGATCAATGAATTCCGTTTTGTTCCTCGCAATGGCTGCTTTTACCTGGAATTTGTCTACAAGCAATCTGACATCGAGCCAGTTCAGACTAGTGGTAACGCCCTAGGAATAGATCCAGGACTCAACAACTGGTTGACTTGCGTTTCTACCACCGGCAAATCATTTATTATTGACGGTCGCAAGATTAAATCCCAAAACCAGTGGTACAACAAACAGGTAGCCAAAATTAAAAAGGGCAAGCCTCAAGACTACTGGGATGAGCGTTTGGCAAATATTACTGAAAAGCGGAATCGCCAGATGCGGGACAATATCAACAAAGCAGCCAAGTTTTTTATTAATTGGTGCTTGAGGAATCAAATTAGCACCGTGGTATTTGGATGGAATCAACGCAATAAAGATGGCATTAAGATTGGGAAAAAGAACAATCAAGAGTTTGTCCAAATTACCACTGCAAGACTCAAGAATCGAGTCCAGCAATTATGCGAGCAATACGGTATTAAGTTCATTGAAACCGAAGAAAGCTATACGAGTAAGGCTAGTTTTCTAGATCAGGATTTTCTACCTACACTTGGTGCGAAACCCATTCGCGAAGCGTGCCCTTCGGGCTTGGGGTGGAAGCCTTCTGGAAAGCGAATTAGACGTGGTCTCTATCGGTCAGCTAATAACGAGTTAATTAACGCAGATTTAAGGCACGCATGTAATATTTTGCGCAAAGTAGCGACACAGCTAGGGGTTGACCTAGCCGAGGTCGGTAGGGCAGCTTTGAACCTGCCACAACGGTACAGATTGGATTCTCTATCTAGTCAGTATTGTAAGCATCACGCAGCGCGGTTTCAACCCGCGTAGTGAGATCAGCTAACAATCCCCGTCTTTTTAAAGCGGGGAGAGTTCAAAAATCCTTGGGTTGTTGGAGAAAAATGGCATTGGACAAAATATCAGGATTAACCACCAGAATGTATGCCATGGTGACAAAGGTGGTTATTCCCGCCAGAATCTCCGTACTAAGTTTGGCTTGGTGTTGATCAAATTGGAAAAATTTAGCGTTCGCATTGGTATCTTCCACGACTTTACGGGGTTCCGTCAACGGGTCAGATTCTGGAGCCATGGCAAGGCTTGGGTAATCAATCTGCTGCTAGCATAGTATTTTTTTGCTACATGCGATGTTCCTTTGGAACCGCTACGCGATGTTCCTTTGGAACCGCTTCGCGAACGCAATCTCTAAATCCCTAATCTCTGCTGGCTCCAATCCATCCTTTGAGAATAAATTAGGGGTTGCCTGAAATAACAACACGACCAACTGCTACCAGAAAACCGCCAACTGCTGTGACCAAAATGCCGATCAATGTCCAAATTTGTGCCTTGGTTGAACCTTTTAATTCTTTTACATCCGTTGCGACCGCGTCTAGCTGTGTCTCTACTTTTATTAGTCTTTCGTTTATCTTGTTGACATCTTTTTGAAGGCTGTCTAGCTTCCCGTTTATGTCTTTTAATACTTCCTCTAAAGAGTAAGTAATTGTTATGGGTGTCTCGCTCATGAGTTAAACTCCTAATTTATTATTGGTCATTTCATACACTCTTGACTTTTGTTGCAAAATATTTTTTTTAAAAATACCAACTAATTGTATAATAGCTTAGAGCGGGAATACTGCATCCAAATAATTTGGATCAGGTACTTATATGGATGAATTTGGTAAAAACTATATCGCTGAAAAACCCCTAAAAGTTGCATCATGGGCCGAGCTCCGGGAGTGTCCGACAACTGGAAGCAAATCCCTACACACCACCGTCGAGTTTATGCCCGGACAGGTAATCTCTAAATTTGGCGTAAAAAAGAGCCTAGAGCAGCCCAATTATTTAAGCCTCCAAATTGGGGAACGCCAACATATTATGCTCCACCCAGAGTTTTTGCATTATCTCAATCATAGCTGCGCTCCCAATGTATTTTTCGCTGTGAGCGATCGCGTTCTGAGAGCCATGACTAAAATTGAAATTGGGGAGGAACTGACTTTCTTCTATCCATCTACGGAATGGTCGATGGATAGAGGATTTGATTGTATTTGTCAAAGCAAAGATTGCTTGGGTACTATTCGAGGTGCCGCCTACTTACCCTTAGATATTTTAACAAAATACAAACTCGCGCAGCATATACAGCAGCGCTTGGCTAAACGACATTGATGTCCTAAAATTGGCTTGATAAACAGTTTAAATCAACAGTCTCAAATAAAATTAGGAGAGCTACCACTATGAATAAATACGATAACATTGCCGAGTATTATGACGCCACTATGAAAAGTGGGTATTACGACTATCCGAAAGAAGCTCAGTCCCTGGACTCTATCCTCAAAGGTCGGAAAAAACTTCTCGAAATAGGGGTGGGAACGGGATTGCTTGCAGAAAAACTGCTCGAATTAGATCCCAGCTATGAGATAACTGGCATAGATTTTACTCCTGCTATGTTAGAACGGAGTAAAGCTCGTTTGGGAAATCGGGCAAAGGTAGTAGAAGGTAATGTGTTATCAATGGATTTGCAAGAATCTTTTGATGGCATATATTCCCATGGGGGTCCAGCCGGTGTTAGTCGGGTTGGTAACGATTACCACTTATACAGTTTTCTGCCCAATTTTGAGGACACCGTTAAAATGTTAGACAATATTGCCCGCCATTTACTTGACGGAGGCTTGTTTGTACTTAACATTCAAGCAGAAGAAATTGATGCAGATGGCGAGCAAGAGATTGGCAACGGCATTGTTTACGCTCAGCAAAAGCATCTCGATTTCCTAGAGAATAAAGAAATGTACTTTTGGGAAACAGACTATCGTTTCAAAAAAGAAGGTGAGATAGTTGCTAGCGATCGCCATAAATTCTTAATGGTGTACGGCCAACTTCTAGAAGATACCATGAAGGCGGCAGGGTTTAAGTTAAAAGAGGCGACTCCCGACGATTTATATATGGTTTACCAAAAAGTGATGTAAAAAAAGGTTCGAGTTAGACGCAACAAGAAAAACTTATTCAAAACAATTAAGATTTGGCAGTAGCATGATCTCAAAAGACAATAACAACTCAGAAATAAAAGATGGATGGCGAGATGATGTAACTGAATTTAGAAATTGGATGACAATTATTCCAACTATTCCTGAGACATTGTTCAAGATTGCCAGTGATATTCCCACCCCGGCACTTGTGTACGACCTAGATGCCATCACTGACACTGTAACGGCTTTACGAAACGACCTCAGACAAATTCAGAATAGTGAGCTTTGTTTGGCTGTTAAAGCAAACCGCTGCCAATCTGTGTTGCGTCATATGGCTAAACTTGGCCTAGGAGCAGACATTACCACCATACAAGAGCTAGATGCTGCCATGGCAGCAGGGCTGTGGCCAATCTACTCTACAGCACCAGGCTTCTCAGTTGCCGACCTTAAGCGTTTGGCAACTGAGGGTGTTATTCCAGATTTGTGCAGTCTGTCTCAGTTGCGTGTCTGGTGTGAAAGCGTTAACCGAGACAAAAGAGTTGGACTTCGACTTCGCTTTCCTTTTCACGAAGATGCTAAGGCTAAGAATGCAGTAACCCGATGGAGTAGATTTGGAGTTGATCCCACAGATTCCGGTCTACACAGCCTAATACAAACCCATGAGCTTGAGGTCGTCCATCTTCATGTTCATGAAGGTGAAACTTTTTCAGAAGCAGATCTACATCAGACACTTGATTTGCTAGTATCTTGCTTGGAAATCTTTCCTAAAGTTGAAGTGCTCAATCTCGGCGGTGGTTGGGCTTACCTGTTCCATCTGCAAAAACCTGAAGCACAACGGGTTTGGGATTTAGTAAATAAAACCATTACTCGTATCAACAACCAGCGCCAGCAACCAGTGCGGCTTGTGATTGAGCCAGGAATGCTATTAACTATGATGGCGGGCTACCTGGTTGCGGAGGTCAAAGCAGCAGACGATCATCCCTCTGGGAATCGCATTGTTGTTTTGGATACCTCTGCTTGGAACTTGATGTTCTGGGCACCACGTCCAGCAGTTGCTCAGATCCCTTTCCGAGAAGGACCTATGTTCGTCCATGACCTCGCAGGTTGTACTTGTTATGAGACAGATTATTTTTGTCTTAACGAAAAGATGGCAAGAATAGAGGTTGGTGACCGCGTGATCTTGAATGCATCGGGTGCCTACACCAGCAGTGTGGCGCGGAGTCTGCATGGACTACCAATACCGAAAGAGTTTGTCATTCGGGACAACCGTCTATGCCTGGTTGAGTGATCAAATTGGGTGAACAAAAAAAAAGTGTCTCGAATTAGTAGACCTGTGATGAAAATAGAAGCTCAAACCTCGAAGCAGGGAATAAAAAAGCTTATCAAACGCTTTTGCTCCCCGCTCCCTCACCAGACCGGGTTTTCAAGGAAAGACCCAAGGAATCACACTGGTGCGATCGCAAACTTTGTGATTAGCTCCAAAAGCTGATTACACTCCTTCTTATTATTAAGAAAGAAGTGGTCACCAGGAAACATGTGTATCGTGAAAGTGCTACTGGTTTGGTCACGCCAGGCAGCAAGCTCATCACTGTTGGCGTCGGTATCCTGCAAACCTCCGAAAACAGATATCGGACAATTAAGTGGGGGTTCGCTAGTGTAGGTATAGGTTTCGTTCATCCCGAAATCCGCTCGCAGGATCGGTAGAAACAGCTTCATTAGCTCCTGGTTTGCTAGCACAGCCTCTGGTGTGCCATTATATTGACGCAATTCTTCGATCAACTCAGACTTGGGCAAGTTATGAAGGGGAAGTTTTCGGGCAGGTACTTGAGGAGCGCGGCGACCGGAAATGAACAAGTGTCGAGGACTCTGGGCTTCCTCGCGCCGGAGTTGACGGGCTAATTCAAAACTGATTATTGTTCCGAGACTGTGACCAAAAAAGGCAAAGGGGATATCGAGATAGGGCAGTAAACCTGGTGTTAGGGTTTCAATCAGGGGCAATACGCCAGTAACCAGGGGTTCCCGCAGTCGCTTGCCCCGTCCAGGCAGTTCCACTGGGCAGACTTCGATATGGGGTGCCAATTGCTCCGGCCAAGTGCGAAAGCTCGAAGCAGCACCACCAGCATAAGGAAAGCAAAATAGGCGCAGGCGGGCTTTAGGATTTGGTTTTGGGCGAGTGATCCAAGAGTTGGTAGTAGTCATTGGTTATTTTGAAGGGAACAGGGAGTAGGGAGTAGGGAGTAGGGAACGAAATTATCACAATTCCTACACGGATCCCTATCTTTGGAAAGTAATCAATAGACTTCGCCGCAGAAGTTGGGAAATCGATCACTTTTGTAATACAAGATAATAGGCTTAGTTGTTATTTCACCAAGCCCATAAATAGTTTACAATAAAATCCGAGTTATATTAATATCATGTTCGGATAATTAGTGATAAAAAACCTTCTCCCTTGAAACCTTACTCCTTTCTTCTGCCCTCTGCCTTCTGTTCAGAAAACCCTATTTAATACCAGTAAAACTTACTATCACCCGATTCAAATCGGATAGTGAAGGCAGATTACTATCAGTTATTGATGGCATTGGCGACCTATTGATGTCAACAATCTCACCTGTATAGTAGTAAGGTTTAATATTCTCTTTTTCTTTGCCTTTCTTGCGAGCAAAGTATAGTTTCACTTTTTCTCCTTGGTTTGCCTGAGAAGTAATATAGCCAACTAGGGCGTGTTCATGGGAGTGAAATCCATTTTTCCAGTGGTATTGTTTAGGTAATTGCTTTTCTAAAGTCGGCCAAGTCAGTAAGTTCCATACTCCATGATTAGTATGATCTACCATATTTTTCAACCACCAATTAACAGTTGATTTTAAATATTTGTCAACGTAGGATGAGTCTTCCAAGCTAAGTGTTCCTGCCATTTGATCTAATTCAGCATAGACCCACCATTTTTTGTCAAGGTCACGAACACCCTTATCATTCTCATCAAAACTAATACCTCTACCCCAAAGCCCTGATTCTACATCATAAGCTTCCTCTAGCATACGAGATGCACCTATTTGGGCAAAGTCAATAAATCTTTGATTATTGAAAAGTTTACCAGTTAAGTAAATCATCCAAAAGGCTTTCATGGAATGACCATAATCTGTCGGCAGTTTTCCCTCTCCTATATTGTTAATCTCCATCCAGAATGTATTATATTCAGGGCTATAAAATTCGTTGATTATACTACTTGATAAATTTAACAAATCTTGTTTCCATTCTGATTGATAAGGTTCTGGTAAGATTGGCGCGAGAATAAGCATGTAGGTATAGATATGATCCAATTGGGACAGCAAATGTTTTTTCTGTTTAAGCCAATTGTTAGTAACATTTTCATTCTTAACTTGCTTGGGAACCCACATCATCATCTCTAGTTTTGGATCATAATAGGTCTCAAAGATAAAGTTCTTTAGTTGAATAATTTCTGGTAATAGTTCTTGATCTTGAGTTAGATAGTAATAAAAAGCCATTCCCTGTAAAGCATAGGCTAGTTCCTGACTAGTACGCTTTAAAACAGAAGGACCAGATTGGCGACTTTCTCTTTTCAAGTAACTAAATGCACCACCATTTTCTCGATCAAGTCCATAGTTACGAATCCAATCTATTCCAGCTTTTGCTAAACTAAGAAACTTTGGGTTTCCACTTAAATGATAGGCTACGCAGTATGTGTAAACTTGACGAGACTGAGAGACAATATAGTTTTTATCTAAGTTGTTGGTAATATAACCATAATTGTCTCCTAATTTAGTAAAAGCTGAACAGGGTTTAGATGGATTGACTAGATCACCATTGTCGCAGCGAAAACTAGGAAAATTACCCACAGGTTTACCGTAAGCAGTTTCCATCAACCACCAAGGATTGAGGTCTTCTTCTAAATGCTGTAACCATTGTTGACCCATCGTTATTTCTGTATTTTGTTGTGCTAATATTGGTTGAAATACGGTATAAAAGCAACAAAGTATCAAGATAATTAGGCTAGTGATTAGACTAAATGCAAATTTGTTTTTACGAAACTTTTTAAGCATTTTATTTATAGTTAATCTCCGTAAAAGTAACTTCGATTTTATTCATTTCAGGTATGGATTGTAGCGGTTTTTTATTGATTTTTTCAATCTTTCCTGTATTATAGTAAGGTCTAATTCCTTTTTTTTCTTTTCCTTCCTTACGGGCAAAGTATAGTTTCACTTTTTCTCCTTGAGTTGCTTGAGTAGTAATATAGCCCACTAAAGCATGTTCGTAACTGTGAAAACCATTTTTCCATTTCCATTGTTTAAAACCTTTCTTTTCTAAAGTTGGCCAAATTACTTTATGCCAGATTCCATGATTAGTATGATCTACCATATTCTTAAACCACCAATTAACTGTTGATTTTAAATATTTGTCAACGTAGGATGAGTTTTCTAAACTCAGAGTTCCTGCTACTTGATCCAATTCAGCATAGATCCACCAACTTTTATTAAGGTCTTTAATTAATTTTTTATTTTTATCAGCATACAATCGTGAATACCATGTTCCTGATTCAGAATCATAGGCTTCTTTGAATAACTTATCAGCACTAGTTCTCGCAAAAGTAATAAATCTTTCATTGTTAACTAATTTACCAGTTAGGTAGATCATCCACAAAGTTTTTATTGAATGTCCATAATCAGTTTTGCCAGTTAATATTTTTTTATCTTCTGCATTGTCAATATAATACCAAAAATTATTATATTCAGGACTGTAAAACTGGTTCATTAAGATCCGCGAGATGTGAACCAAATCTTTTTTCCACTGCGACTGGTAAGGTTCAGGTAATATCGGTGCGAGAAGCATTAGATAGGTGTTCATTTGATCTAATTCATACACTATTCCTTTCCTTTGTTTTTTGGATTCCTGGTTTTGAGGGTTTTTAGGTAATTGAAGTATTATGTCTTGTTCTGAATCATAGTAATTTTCAAAGATAAAGTCTTTTAACTTAATAATATCTGGCAATACTTCTTCATCTTGAGTTAGATAGTAATAAAAAGCCATCCCCTGTAAAGCATAGGCTAGTTCTTGACTATTACGCTCTGAAACAGAAGAAAGAGGAGTAAGATTATCTTCAGAAAATACAGATCGCCCT
>NZ_JAAHHE010000529.1:0-3385 GCF_010692525.1 Moorena sp. SIO3B2 | reverse complement strand
TAATGGATCGCGACATCAATGGCGCTCGCGGGATATTCCTAAGAGCTTTGGTAGATACACCCTGGCTGAGTAATCAGCTTGCATTGGTGAGCTAAGGTCTGCTTTGGTAGACTTTAGTAGCCAAAAAGTATCGGCTAAACCCTTTCGCTTCGATACGGATCAATTTCCCAGTAAGGTGCAACTAGCAGCCGGGATCAGTAGCGAGGGGCTTAGTTACCAGTTAGACTATAGTGGACAGTCGATTAAAACCGAAGACGTGCAAGGGGTTTGGATGCGACGACTCTGGCATCCACAAGTCAGCCCAGACTTAGCTCCCCAATTCCAAGACGCTTGCGTTAGGGAATCATTAGCAACCATTGATGGTTTCTTAGATCATCTCAACCATGCTCGTTGGGTAGATAGGTTAGAACGAATCCGAGAGGCAGAAAACAAACCACGTCAACTCAGAATTGCCAATGAAGTTGGTCTGCTCGTTCCCCGCACTCTGGTCACGAATAATCCAGATCGGATGCGGGGTTTTTTTGCTGAGGTTGGAGGAAAGATGGTGGCTAAGTTGCTTACTCCTCTTTCCTATAGTATGGAAGCCTCTTCTTTTTTCCTATATACCAGCGTTGTCAAAGAAGAAGACCTCCAAGAGGCAGAAATGTTGCGCTATAGCCCCATGGTCTTCCAAGAGGAGATTCCTAAACAGCGGGAGTTGCGAATAACATTCGTGGCGGGAAATCTATTTGTAGGGGCTCTCGATGCTTCTCGGTATTCTGCAACAACAATGGATTGGCGGTCTGCTAAACCAGAGGACTGTGCTTGGGAACCTGATCAATTGCCCAGTCAGGTTGCCCATGGCCTGAATGCTTTGATGGCAAGGTTGGGACTAACCTATGGCGCTATTGATATGATTGTCACCCCAGACGGTGAGTATGTCTTCCTAGAAGTTAACCCCACTGGCGAATGGGGCATGCTAGAGCGAGATTTAGGTTACCCCATTTCTGATGCGATCGCAGATGCCTTGTTGTCTGAGGTTGCCAATTAAGGCAACAGGCAACAGGCAACAGGCAATAGGCAATAATAAAGATATTTTTAAGGCAATAATATCTCTCATTATTAATGATTTTTTTAATAAAAACTGTACAGCATAAGTGCAATCAACCCGATAAATTAAAAAATAATATCAACTATGATTTATTTATGTTTTATATAAAATTTTTTTAAAAAAAAATAGGTGTTTATGCAAATATAGCAGTCGCCAGAGCAGTTAGGACATGACAAAAGTCTCAAACCTAAGTAAGCGATGCAGCGCGGTCTTGGGGGTTTCCCCCATGAGCGACTGCATCAAGAAGCGCAAGAGTTTGACTTCTGACTTCTGACTTCTGACTTCTGCTATATTTTGTGATTTTCGGGTATTAATTATTCATAATAATTAACTTTGATAATTTGTTATTTTTACTTTTTGATTGATACTTAACAAGTTTATTCTCCCTACTCCCTACTCCCTACTCCCTACTCCCGATTCCCGATTCCCGATTCCCGATTCCCGATTCCTATTAACAATGACAGTTTTAATTATTACCCATAGCCAAGACAACCAAAGCATTCCCCTAGTGGTAAAAGCCATTGAAGAAAAAGGGGGGAAAGCCTTTCGGTTTGATACTGACCGATTTCCCACGGAAGTCCAGTTAGATGTCTATTACGGTAAGAATAGAGACGGTAAGAATACAGAAAGACTAATCCTGAAGTCTGAGGAAGAAAAGCTAGATTTGCAGGAGGTCTCAGCAGTTTGGTATCGGCGCATTGCCATGGGGGCAAGAATTCCCAGCACCATGGATCCGCAAATGCGGCAAGCCTCTGTACAAGAATCTCGTGTAACTATCCAAGGTATGATTGCCAGTATCGATGGCTTCCACTTGGATCGGGTCCCTGTGGTTGAGCAAGCCAAAAATAAGCAGTTACAGCTAAAAGTAGCACGGGAACTCGGGATAGATACTCCTCTTAACCTCACCACCAATAATCCCGCAGCAGTGGTGGAATTTGCCAAAGAATGTGAGTCAGGTATAATCACCAAGATGCTTTCATCCTTTGCCATCTATGATCAGCAGGGACAGGAGCAGGTAGTGTTTACCAATCCGGTCAAACCGGAGGATTTGGACAACTTGGATGGACTAAGGTTCTGTCCAATGACCTTTCAGGAACATCTGCCTAAGGCACTAGAGTTACGAACGAAAATTGTCGGAAAGCAAGTGTTCACTGCTTCGATAGACTCTCAACAGTTTCCAGGTGCTCGTTATGACTGGCGGCGACGGGGCGTTGATTCCCTAAACGCTTGGCAGCCCTATCAGCTGCCCCAGGATCTGGAAGAAAAGTTGCTGAAGCTAATGGATTACTTTGGGTTGAACTATGGCGCGATTGATATTATTCTAACTCCCGATGGTCGCCATGTATTTCTTGAGGTGAATCCAGTGGGAGAATTCTTCTGGCTTGAGCTTTGCCCTGGCTTACCAATTTCCCAGGCTATTGCTGATGTTTTGCTGAACTTGGTGCCACGCCGTTATTAGTACTAATTTTTTTTAGCAGCACTAGAGCTTGTAGGGTGGGCAAAAGCAGTTTGGTTGTTTTGAGTATTTTAGATAATGGAACTTTGCCCACCTTACTTTAATTGGTATTTTTTTTACAGGGAAGTGTGGGGAGATGGGAATTCCCGATTTCCCGATCTCCAGACTATAGCTACTTTTAGTTACAGTTAATAATGAAAAATCAATTATTTTATCTAATTAAAATAACATCTACTATTTTAATTACTTGCGCTTTAGGTCTAGAAATTTGGTATATTTATTTACAGTTAACCCATGGCTCTCTACCAAGTAACCTCTATGCTGCATTGTGCCTAGGAAGTATTGCTCTAATCTCCCATTTTATTGAAGGTGTAATCGCTGCTTTTAAAGCTAACAGTTGTGATAAAAATCCTATAAATTATGGCATTTATACTTTTTTTGTCGGGTTTGTTGGATTGTGGGAATTATTTAATCCAACTTCAGAAAGTTCTAGTTATAAATAAACCGTTGTACTGGGTTATTTCCGGATCTCAAGCAAAAAATGATCGTTCTTAATCCCATATCTTACTAACTAGGGCGCTCTAGCGGACGCGATCGCTAATAGTTCGCTTTTTGCCTACAGGTGTTGCTCGCGCCCCTAAGCTTGATGCGGTTATAGGTAAAGATCGGATGTTGCTGAATCAAGAAATGCCAAATAATTATATATAAGATGGGGTTCTTATAGTAATAATGCTTCCCAAACTCCCGATTCCCGATTCCCGTTCCCCTCCTGGGAGGGGTTAGGGGTGGGTTCCGATTCCCGACTCCCGACTCCCTTCTTATTAATACTCACCTACCGT
>NZ_JAAHHE010000528.1:0-3389 GCF_010692525.1 Moorena sp. SIO3B2 | reverse complement strand
TCGGCTTCCTTGCCAGGTACGGGTACTCGCTATAGTGCTGACCCAACCATCAAAACTATACCGCCTGGTTCTGATCCGGAATCCGATCAGACCGAGGTTGAGGTGTCAAGAGATCCAGAAACTGGTGCGATCGCGATACCTACTGTTAATTTCTATTTCCAACCAACTGCTCTCGAGGGTAACGTCACCAACAACTCAGACGATCAAGCTGTCGTTATGGCCAAAGTCGAGATTGAGGGGAGTGGTGAGTATACCTTTGCTGACAACGATGGGAACTATCTCCTGAGTGGTTTAGAAGCATCTAGGGATACATCAAGTCCTCGCCAGGTTATAGTTAAAGTTGTTGCCCAAGGCTAC
This sequence comes from Moorena sp. SIO3B2, assembly GCF_010692525.1. Classification (NCBI taxonomy): domain Bacteria; kingdom Bacillati; phylum Cyanobacteriota; class Cyanophyceae; order Coleofasciculales; family Coleofasciculaceae; genus Moorena; species Moorena sp. SIO3B2. The sequence continues at coordinate 3,032 of NZ_JAAHHE010000528.1, read as the reverse complement.
CAGCAAGAAACCTCTCAACTTGTAGACTTGAACCAAGGGCAAGTGACCATTCAAGATTTTTCTCTGACCAGAAAAAATGGGGTAGTAAACACCTAGTTATATCAACCGAAGAGTTAGAGAGCTTTAAAGATTTTTCTCTGACCAGAGTAAATAAACTAGGAAACACCTAGTTATATCAACCGAAGAGTTAGAGAGCTTTGCTCACATCCAGCCTTTGATTTGACTTATTCAAGGAGTAGAGAAAATGCCAACCTATTTATCGCCCGGTGTATACGTCGAGGAAGTTTCCTCCGGTTCTGCTCCAATTGTGGGAGTGGGGACCAGCACAGCAGGTTTTATCGGTGTCGTACCGGACTCGATAGACGTTCCAGAACCAAACCCTGCCTATGACCCAAGCCAAGACATAGATCCAACCAATAATCCAGCTCATATTACAAAGCCTTTTTCATCTCCTGTTACTAGTGGTGAGGTAAAGCTGTGTACTAACTTTGGTGAGTTCAAGAAGTTCTTTGGAGACTTCTCAACCGATCCAGGTCAGCGTCAGCTAGCTCACGCCGTCTATGGATTCTTTAACAACGGTGGTACTCGCTGCTATGTGGTGCGGGCAGCAGCAGAGAGTGAGATTACGGCTGACTTCCTAGAAAATACATTTGAGCCTATTGACGAAATTGCGATCGTTGCTGCCCCTGGCATTACCAACAGCAGTGTTGTCGATGCCATCATCACTCACTGTCAACAGAAGACCCAGGATCGCTTCGCTATCTTGGATAGTCAGGAAAATTTGGATGATACTTGGAAAACCATGCAACCAGGGGATGGCAATGTACCTAGCAAATCTGATTATGCCGCTTTTTACTTCCCCTGGATTCAAGTCTTCGATCCAGCCACCAACACACAGAACCCCAAAGGCGATGGTCTGCTCTATGTAGCGCCCAGTGGTCATCTCGCCGGTCTCTATGCCCGCGTCGATACACAACGAGGAGTTCACAAAGCTCCAGCGAATGAAACAATATTAGGAGCATTGGGTCTGAAGTATAACATCAGCAAAGCCCAGCAGGATGGACTTAACCCTCAAGGCATCAATTGCATCCGTAATCTCAATGGCAATATTCGAGTCTGGGGAGCACGTACCCTCGGTGGTGATGCCAATGGAGAATTTAAGTACATCAATGTCCGCCGCCTGTTCAATTATCTACGGGAATCTATTGACGAAGGTACTCAGTGGATGGTATTTGAACCCAATAATCCTGAACTTTGGGCGCAGATTACCCGTAATATTAACGCCTTCCTAACCAATGTCTGGAGTACAGGGGCTTTATTTGGGAATACACCTGAGGAAGCCTTTTACGTCAAGTGTGATGAAGAGACCAATCCCCCAGAAGTCAGAGATTTAGGTCAGGTGGTAACAGAAATTGGTGTAGCAGTGACCAAGCCAGCTGAATTTGTGATCTTCCGCCTGAGCCAGTGGGCAGGACCTAGTGGTAGCTAGGCCAGTAGGGAGTAGGGAGTAGGGAAGTAGGGAGTAGGGAGTAGGGAGTAGGGTTTTTTTGCTCAAAATCTTCCCACAGCGCGCGCCCGGGTCCCACCCCAAAGCTTACACCCCAAAGCTTACACCCCAAAGCTTACACCCCAAATCCATAGGAACAAGGAAGATCAAAGTATGGTAACTTCCCAGCAACTGACACCAGGTGTCTACCGAGAGGAGATATTCCCTAAACCAGCCCCTGGACTGTTCACAGGTGTACCTGTATTCCTAGGGTTTGCCGAGACTGGACCAATTAACTCCCCGCAGTCACTTACCCTATGGTCCCAATTCACAGAAACTTTTGGTCAGCCTCTAGCTGACGGTTACCTAGCTTATGCTGTGCGTGGGTTCTTTGAGAATGGTGGCAGCTTCTGCTTGGTTGTGCGGCTAGAAGACACAGTTTCTATCACAGAAGCACTGGGAGGACCGGGAGATGATAGTGGAGGACTAGGAGCGATCGCATCCTTGAATGAGATCGATTTGGTCTGTGTGCCAGATCTAATGCGGGGAAACCCTGACCAGGATGACGTGTTGAGGATGCAGAATGTCATCTTAGAACACTGTGATCTGCTTGGCGATCGCTTTGCCATCTTAGACTCGCTCCCTCCAGTAGCAGTACAGGTGACTCAGTCTCTAGAGAGGGTAACAGAGCAAAGGTCGAAACTGCAAGGCAAAAACGGTGCTTTGTATTATCCCTGGATTAAAGCTGAAAACGGTCCCGACTGGATGCCCCCCTGTGGTCACATTGCTGGAGTTTACGCCCGTAGCGATCAACAATTTGGCGTTCACAAAGCACCAGCCAACGAAACTATTGAAGGAATAGTGGATCTAAAGTTCAATCTGACCAATCGCGAGCAGGACATTCTCAATCCCCTTGGGGTTAATTGCCTGCGTGCCTTTCCCGGACGAGGTATTCGAGTTTGGGGAGCACGTACCCTCAGCGATGAAGCGAATTGGATCTATGTCAACGTAAAACGGCTATTCCTGACAGTGGGCAGATGGCTGGAACTGAACCTAGCAGATCTGGCCTTTGAGCCAAACGAGCTGAAGTTATGGGTACGGATTGAGCGAGAGTTGACCGCCTATTTTGAAGACTTACTCCAGCAAGGTGCCCTTAAAGGACCAACAGAACAAACAGCTTTCTACATTAAATGTGATGCTGAAACTAACCCACCCGAAGTGCGGGAAGCAGGGATGGTAGTCACAGAAATTGGTCTAGCACCTGCTATTCCCAGTGAGTTTATTACTGTGCGTATTATTCTCGGTGCTAGTGGTGTGAAAGTAGCAGCATAGGTCTGGGTTAGCAAGGCAATAGGCAACAGGCAACAGGCAATAGGCATGCTAGCAATAGGCATGCTAGCAATAGGCATGCTAGCAATAGGCATGCTAGCAACAGTCAACAGCAATTATTAGGATATTAGGAGGTTTTTGACGATGGTATTTTCTCGAAAAGATCCATACAGAGGTTACAACTTCAAAGTAGAAATCGATGGTATCACCCGCGCCG
>NZ_JAAHHE010000527.1:0-3401 GCF_010692525.1 Moorena sp. SIO3B2 | reverse complement strand
TGGTAAACAGCCATTATACCTTGGGAGTTGCTCTCCAAGAACAAGGCAAATTAGATGATGCGATCGCGTCCTATAACAATGTCCTCAAACTCAATCCCAGTAACACTGTAGTCTACACCACTTTAGTCCAAAATAAATTAGCTAGGATTGACCGAGAGCAAAACAAATTAAATAACAAATTAAATAACCAGTTAAATGGAGCAGATTCTAATAAACGATTAAAGATAGCATTTGTATGTCAACCCTTTGTGATGACATCGTTTCCAAATCCGATGGATTCCATCGGGATTTTGACCTATGAATTCGTGCGTCTTTTAGTTCAAGATGGTGATGTTATTGTCTATACACCAGGAGAACGCTTTAATACGGCAAATCATGACGGAGTAGACTATCGATATATTCCCATAGGCCGGGATAAAAAACTGCTAAACTATCTGGAAAAAATTCCAGGATTCCAGAATCAAAAACGTCCTATATTTGGATCCAAACTCTATTACCTAGTATATATTTTACAGGTAGCAAATGACTTGAAAAAACAGCAATGTGATGTTGTTCACATTCACAACTTATCTCAGTTTATTCCAGTGATACGAGCTTTGAACCCAGGAATAAAAATTGCCCTGCACATGCATTGTGAGTGGTTGACCCAACTCGATCACAAAATTCTAGAAAAGCGGCTTAGTAAGGTAGATTTAGTTATTGGTACTAGTGAGTATATCACAGCAGGGATTCGCCAGCGTTTCCCTAAATTTGCCGAGCGCTGTCAGCCGGTTTTTAATGGGGTAAACCTTGATCGCTTCATGAATTTCTATGTCAGCGATAATCAGCAAAATGGCAGCACAAAAAATCGTGCTAAACGATTACTATACGTGGGGAGAGTATCTCCAGAAAAAGGCTCCCATGTCTTATTAGAAGCTTTTAGAAAAGTGCTCGAGCGCTGCCCTGAAACCAAACTTGATCTCGTTGGTCCTGTAGGTGCATTACCCTACGACTATCTTGTCGGATTAAGTGATGACTCCAAAGTGGCAGAGTTAGCATCATTCTACGGTGATGAAAGTTGGACAGGTTACCTGAGACGATACCTGTCCGAATTGAATGATCACTTTGGTGCTGATCTAGCCAGCCAAGTATCCTTCACTGGCTCCCTTCCTCAATCTAAGTTAGTCAATTATTATCAGCAGGCAGACATTTTTGTATTTCCGTCAGTATGTCACGAAGCATTTGGGATGCCAATTGTGGAAGCTATGGTTGCAGGTCTTCCCGTTATTGCTACCCAAGCTGGTGCTTTTCCCGAGATTGTGGAAGATGGTAAGACAGGTCTGCTGGTTGAACGGAGTAATGCTGATGCTTTAGCAGACGCCATCTTGCAACTTCTTTCTGACCAAGAACTTAGAACATCCATGGGACAAGCTGGACATCAGCGAGCGGTTGAACTATTTTCTTTCGAGAAAGTTGTTGATGATTTACTTACGCAGTACAAGACTATTCTTTGAGGCGTTACTTAATTGAAGTATGAATGCGCGATCGTTTGGCTTTGCTAAAGCCCCCTAAATCCCCCAAACTCCCAAACTTGGGGGGCTAGGGCGTGTCTTCTTGCCTCGGAGATCCCCCTAAATCCCCCTTAAAAAAGGGGGACTTTGAGTATGGCTCCCCCCTTATTAAGGGGGGCTGGGGGGGATCATAATCTTGCGGAAAACTTTGAAAACACGCCCTAGGGGGGCACAATCATACTCAGAATCAGCAACGCCTTATTTGAAAGTAAAAGACAGAAGTATTGAACTTCGGCTCAGGGAATAGTGACACGTGACAAGTTAAAAATGAACAATAAATTATCCTTACAAACTCTAGTACGCCAGTTTTATCGTTTTCTAATCCATAGTACTAGAGTTGAGTATGACAGAAATAATCTAAGACGCTCGGCGATTATATTTTCACCCCATCAGGATGATGAAACCCTTGGTTGTGGTGGAACAATTATCCGTAAAAAGCAAGCCGGAGCCGATGTAAAAATTGTTTTTATGACAGATGGATGTCAATCTCATGCTCATCTGATTCCAGAAAATCAGGTAAAATCAATACGTGCTAATGAAGCCTTGGCAGCAGCTCAAAAACTTGGTCTGCAAAAGCATGATGTCAGCTTTTTGGAATTCAAAGATGGAACATTAGATAAAACCCGAAATTTGGCTATCCATAACGTCGCCAAAATTATTCTTAACTATCTTCCTGAAGAAATTTTTATTCCCTACTACAACGATGGGGTATCTGACCATAATGCTACCAATGAAATTGTCGTAGCTGCACTCAAAACAATTAAATTTGATGTGACAGTTTATGAGTATCCTATATGGTTCTGGAATCACTGGCCCTGGACAAGGGTCGAAGGGAGTAAACCAAACCTGGTATCTTTTTTTAAAAAAACTATGATGTCAGGGTTTCGCTTACTGAATGATTTTAGATTATCTGTCTATATTGGTGATGTTTTTGATATCAAACGTACTGCCCTAGACCAACATCAATCTCAAATGAAACAACTCATTGCTCATCCACGCTGGCTAACCCTGAGGGATGTGTCAGAAGGGGAGTTTTTAGACTGCTTTTTTAAAAAATATGAATTATTTCGTCGATATAGTTTGACTCATAATTCTGAAGAGTATTGATGCAGTCGCTCATGGGGAGGGGCTGTGTGCGGAACCTGCGTCCGCACCTTGTAAGCCCCGTGGAAACCCCCAAGACCGCGCTGCATCGCTAGCGATAAATTAGCCAATTTGGCAACTTCATTTAAGATAATAATGAAATCATAAGTAACAAGAGTGTTCAAGATTTTTATCAGTCATATCAGTTCTGGATATATGGGACATCATATATCCATTTGATTTTTTGTTAATCTTGACAATGTCAGCTATCATCTATCAAATATAAAATTCATAAATAGATATTAAACAACACTATATAAACATTAAGTAAGAATATGCAACAATTAAATCCACCAGAAAATTTAGTAAACAAATCCTTCACAGACTCATTCTCAGACAACTGTTGTGCAGGTAAAACCATTGGTACTAAAAGTTCCAGTGGTGCAGTTCGTAAGGGTATAGATGTCGAAAAGCTGATTGGGATTGACAATGGCGCATTACGTCTCCAGCCCCTGCTAAAACCTGCGTGGGGCAGACAGGGGATTGCGTATGGTCCGTACACCCGTACCAATGGACTGGCCTTTGGAGTGTTTCTGAGCAATGGTCATAATACATCCCAGACCGAAAGGATTGAACCCCTAACAGAACGACTTCATCGGTGGATGATTGGTCCTGAGACAGATAAACCGGCTAAACGACTTCTGCGTTGGACTTCCAGTCAGGGAAAAAGCAGGATGCTGCGAAAGCTCCTATGGTGGATTCGTAGTA
>NZ_JAAHHE010000526.1:0-3444 GCF_010692525.1 Moorena sp. SIO3B2 | reverse complement strand
GCTGTCACCAGCAAATTCACTGGAGCACTCCTAAGGGAGAGAATATCTAGGAGCCATATGAGGGGAAACTTTCACGTATGGTATGACAGGAGAGGTGCCCTCCTTAATCGGAGGCATCGACTCTAACAAATTACTAAAACAACATAGAGAAACCGGAGATATTAAACCGCAACGTCAAGGGGGAAGTCCGCCAGGGTGCATCTCAGTTTTGCCATTAGGCAAAACTGAGATGCACCCATTCTAAACTCTGGCCATTCTCACTGACAGCTATACGCAAAAATCGCTGTCGGTAAGGATAGTTAAGGCAAATGCAAGTTGTAAACCGATGCTACCAGATTTGATATAATTCCCCCAACAGTTGTTGAGTTCACTTACCTGCACCTACCTACAACTTGCACCTATTTACAACCTTAAACCTTAAACCTTAAACCTTAAACCTTAAACCTTAAACCTTAAACCTTAAACCTTAAACCTTAAACCTTAAACCTTAACCATTGTTTCGGCTTGGTAGCGGATATTAGCTTGTTTCAACCGATTGAGGGCTTCACCCAAGCGATCGCATTCCGCAATCAAACTAATCCGCACATACCCTTCACCCCCGATGCCAAAAGCATTTCCCGGCGTGAGGACTACTCCAGTTTGCTGCAAAACATCCAGAGCAAAATCCGTTGAACTTACCCCTACTGGGCAAGGAACCCACAGATACATGGTTGCCTTGGATTTAGGAATCTGCCAACCCAACTCTGCCAAACCCTCAATCATGAAATCTCGGCGGCGGCGGTAACGGTTTTGGACGTCTTGAAGGTAAACATCTGGCAGTTGCAAGGCCGCTTCAGCAGCGGTTTGCAAGGCAGCAAAGATCCCATAGTCCAGATTAGTTTTTAAGGTACGCAACCCTTGAATAATGCGGCTATTCCCCACTACAAAGCCAACGCGCCAGCCAGCCATATTATAAGTTTTGGATAGGGTGTGGAATTCTACACCAATATCTTTAGCGCCAGGAATTTCCAGCAAGCTAGTAGGCTGATAGCCATCAAATGCTAATTCCGCATAACATAAGTCATGTACTAGCAGAATTGAGTACCGACGGGCAAAGGCAACAATTTCTTCAAAAAACTCCCTTGGGGCGGTAGCGGTGGTCGGATTACTGGGATAGTTAAAATAGAGGATCTTAGCTCGTTGGGCAACCTGATCCGGAATTGCCCCTAAATCAATCAGCCAATCATTCTCCCGTTTCAAAACCAAGCTGTGAATTTCCCCCCCAGCAATCAACGGACCCCGGAAGTGGACCGGATAAGCAGGAGAAGGTACTAAAATCAAATCTCCCGGATTCACATAGGCCAAGGCTAGGTGAGCTAGTCCTTCCTTGGACCCTAACAGAGGTAAAGCTTCACTGTCTGGGTCTAGCTCCACATCATAGCGGCGGTGATACCAATTCGTAATTGCCCGACGGAAATTAGCAGTCCCCTCAAAGGGAGGATAACCATGGTTAGCCGGATTTTTTAAGGCTGCGATCGCTGCTTCGATCACCGGCTGCGGTGCTGAACCATCAGGATTACCCATCCCCAAGTCAATCAAATCCAGCCCTTGCTCACGGGCTCTTGCTTTTAATTCATCTAAACGAGCAAATACATAGGGAGGGAGTGCGCTTAGTCGTTGTGCTGGGGTAATCAAATCTACCATCATCAGTGTCAGGTTTGGAAGTTAGCCGGTTGAAGGTCAAAACCTAGAATTTTTGACTTTGGCCAAAAGGCCACGCGATCGCGAACGAGTTGAGAGCCAGTATAAGGGAAAATGCTAGTAATATAAAAGGTTATTAGAAATCCGAACACTGAAAACTCCGCCACAAAGCGAGCGGAGATGAAAGCGACTAGCGCGCTTTTAGCCTAAAAGAAATCTAGTCTAAAGGGTTGACGATTATCTAGCCCTAGGGTATATAAGTATAGGGTACAGGTTGAAAAACCGAGGCGCAACCGGGAGAGAAGCCCGCCACTGCTTGACCTTAAAACAGTAATGCCCGGAGGGCAGGGAAAATCCTCCTTAAAAACCCAATCGTTAACTAACAATTAACGTGTGAACCCAGAAAAATCACAACTTGAGAAAAAGAAACGGTACGGTGGGGCACACCGGAACCAGGCGAAAAGGAAGAGAAACGGACTCTTAAAGGCACTTCCAACTAAGTAACCAAACGCCTAGGGAGAATCGCCCTCTGGGTCTGTCGTAAATTGACTAAAAACTTGGTCTTGACGGGTTTTTGGTTAAGTACTGTCCTATTTTTGACGGCGTTAAAGATAGGAATACGGCGGTTTAAGGCGGCTCGTTGATCTAGGAATCCCCGCGCCTAATGGTCGGGGAGTGTCAACAGGTTTGAGCTCAAAAGCTGCAACCTTAACCCAACACCGTTCAACCTACAACCTGCAACCTGCAACATTTTTGAATGAAGAATGTAGAATTCCAAATTCTACATTCTTCATTCTACATTCTTCATTCTGACAGACAACCTTCAACCTCAACCGCTGGCAAACTTAACTCCTTACGACTGCCCTCAACTAGTATCCTAGTAGAAACCATTGCTGCCATCAGCTGTTCTGGAAGCACCTTAAACGGTAGCCGATGAATATCAGAATTTTCCCCACAGGCAATCTCAGCTGCTTTCTGTAACTGAGCCAAGGTAATCGACCCTAATCCCAGGTCTTGGAGAGTTTGGGGCAAACCAAGCTCAGCATAAAACTTCAGCAACTGTTGCCGTGCTGATGCCGCCAGTTGGTTCCCCTGAAGCATTTCTTCCAAACGCAGCTGCACCAAAATGCCATAAGCCACCTTTTCACCATGTAAAGAATCGTGAGCTGCTGGGATATGAGTTAAACCATTATGTACAGCATGGGCAGCAACAGTACGACATCGAGCTCCACCCAAGCCCCCAATCACACCAGCCAGTAAAACTGTTGCATCAACAACTTCCCGCCAAACTTGACTACCAGGTTGGGTTAGAGCCTCAACCGACTTTTGGAACAAAATATCTCGCAATACCCTTGCCTGTTGGACAGCCGCAATAATTAGAGTATCTGTAGCGCTACCACTACTAACCGAAGCTTCGTACCACTTCGCTAAGGCATCACCAATCCCGGCAACTAGGGTACGTTGGGGCGCTGTCTGAATCAAGCTGTAATCAAGTACCAATAAATCTGGGCAATGGTCAAGTCCAACATCATACAGGAAAGCCCCATGGTCAGAATAGATATTAGATAGAGCTGTCCAAGCGGCACAGGTAGCAGCAGAGGTGGGTACAGTAACTACAGGTAACTGACACTGGTGCGCTAGGATTTTAGCAGTATCCAACGCCTTACCTCCGCCAATCCCAATAATCAAGTCAGATTGATGAGCAGCAACAGCTTCTGAGAGTTTAGCTAGAGACTTCTCACTGCAATCAGGACTGTAGGATGC
>NZ_JAAHHE010000525.1:0-3456 GCF_010692525.1 Moorena sp. SIO3B2 | reverse complement strand
CTGCCATCAACAGATACACTGGAGCACTCCTAAGGGAGAGAATATCTAGGAGCCGTATGAGGGGAAACCTTCACGTACGGTTCTGAAGGAGAGGTGCCCCGGATAATACCGGGCATCGACTCTAACCGACGGGGCTTCCTGGGGAATTTATTACGATGATGACTAAGTACATAATTCTGGGTTAAGCTATTAAATTGCTGGGGGGCTTTGCCCCCTGGCCAAACCATCGGGTTTGCTCCCATGGGAGCATGTCTGGAATGGTGCGAAATGTGAATTCATAAGGTTTACCTAGCCGTGGATAGTATTTCTGCGGCTATTTTTTTGTTTGAAAAGGGAGTAGGGAGTAGGGAGTCGGGAGTAGGGAGTAGGGAATCGGGAATCGGGAGTCGGGAAATGCGATCGCGTAGCGTGACCAAAGGTCAATCCCATTCCCTTACTTTACTGCTTGGTTATTTGGTTTTTCTATTTGGGCTTGGTAGTCATGAGGCGTTCGCGTAGCGTGGCCTACGGCCAATCGCTACAGCCAACCTCTCACCTCTCCCTATTCCCATTGATAGGTTGATCAAATTTAGTTTGATTTGGCAATGAGTATTTATACGTTTGTTTTTACTTTACAAATGAGTTGTAAAACTAGATTGTGATTTTTGCTAAACTGAAAAATTATGTATTCCTTATTGCTCTTACCTATTGGAAGTTTTAGGTTTCCTAAAGCTTTAGATGATTTGTTTACATCTCAAATAAAAATGGCTCTTCCGTACTTGTTATGCTAAATTAACACTTTGCCAAAGGGACTGAGGCCGTAGGCCACGCGGGGCGCGTTCGGAGCAGGGACTTCGGAGCAGGAGGAAGAGGCAGCTATATTGGAAAAATTTATGGTTAAATAGCCTCATAACCCTTACACAGTAAGCTTTTCGGGGGGGGTAAACTATAAATTTAGCATAGTAGGTACTGAAGAACCAGCAATCATAGTCATGAGGTACAAAGTTCTGGCTTTTAGGGAGCAGGGACTGAGGCCGTGGGCCACGCTTTCGCCAAAGCCGACGCTGCTTGAGGTGCGAACGGAGCAGGTAAGAGATAAGAGGTAATAGGTAATAGGGAAACAATCCTCTGTACCTCATAGCTATAAGAAACGCTATAGATGAGCTTACCCTGACCAATGAGCTCGAAAGAGCAATATATAAAAAAAAATAAAAATATTTAAACCGCTCTAAATCAGGTTTATAATACATATTGTTTAAACTATTTTTAGTAGAAAAATCCAATAATGTTTGATTTCAAAGACAAAATAATAGAAAAAGGATTCTTGACTGAAACCTTAGAGTCCTTGGATTTTTGGCCTGAACAGTATTATGTTTGGAGAGAAATAGCTCAGAATCTTCCAAATATTTTGCCCATTGGAGAAGTGGGAATAGAGGTAGATAAAATGCCTCAGATAGATACAACTTCTTTAGAGGATTTTCATCTGAATAATGCCAAACTTTGTCTAGGAATGATAGCCCAAGCTTATGTTTGGGAACCCATCTATAGAGGCGAATCTGAACCCCGAACAGTTCTTCCAGCACAGATTGCTATTCCTTTTGTTGAGATTTCAGAAAGGTTGGAGGAACCACCAATACTCAATTATGCTGATTATGTCTTAAGAAACTGGAGAAAACTAGATCCAAACGGAGATTTTACGACAAACAACCTTAGAAGTCTTGTGACTTTTTCAGGGAGACAAGATGAAGACCAATTCATCACTGTTCATGTAGCCTATGAAGCAGCAGCTAGAGAGTGTTATAAACAAGGTATAAAAGCGATGGAGCTAGCACAAGAAAGAGATGCGGTTTCTCTGGCTATTATCTTACGAGAAATGGCGGACACCATTGTTAACATGAAAGATGTCTTCATGACGACAGAGAATATCGTGTCTGCTGAAGTTTTCAGAAAACACATCAGGCAGTTTCTCAAAGGGTGGAACAATAACGTTGAGCTTATTTATGAAGGTACTGAGATTAATGCTTCAGCTCTCAGAGGAGAAACAGGTTCTCAAAGCAGCGCGATGCCTTTCTTAGACCGGATTATGGGTTGTATGTCTCTGGATCCTGTACAAAGAGAAATTCTTAACGAAAAAAAATCTATTCCTGTGGATTTGATTTTAAAAGACTACTATGATTTTGTAAACTATATGCCAGCCCCTCATAGAAAGTTCTTGGAGGAAATTTATCAGAAGAGCCAAGTAAGGAGCTTTGTGATAGAAAATGGTTCTTCAGATTTAGTAAGAGCTTACAATAACTGTGTTGGAAATATTCTTTTGATGCGAACCAGTCATTTCAAAATGATTCCTAAGTACATATCTAATCCGGGTGACAAGAATAATACGGGTTATGGCACAGGTGGTACTTCTTACGTGACTTACCTAGGAACTCTCAGGAATGTCACTGAATCTGCTGCCATCAATAGCAAGGATGGAGAGCATCCCAATTTTTGAAAAACACAAAGGGGATACAAATATAGTGCTTCACGCTGGTGTCGTTACAAATTCATCGGATGAAATACAGATATCAAAGGGTATTCATTTATCATTTGGGTGCGGCTCTTTTGAAAATAAAAATTGTATTTTTGCATAAAGTATGAAATCCTTGCATAAAAAGAATTGTATGCTTGAGACATGCTCAAAATAGTCTCGCTCAAAGAGTGAAAAACAAGATAATATCTTTTTTGTATTATCGTATTACACATTGAAATGGGGTTTTTGCGTTTCATTTTTTTGCGATCGCTTAATTCTATCCCTTTAGCCTAGAAAACTTAAATCTAAATATAGAAAGGGTTAGAAGTATGTAGTGTACTTGTAATATAGCGTATTCCTAAAAGAGCCGCACCCAATTAATTTTGTTTAGGTGCTTAGTAAGCTTTAGCATGCATGCCTCTTGCCTCTTGCCTGGCGCGTAGCGCTATATCAGCTATCAGCGGTCAGCCACTGGCCAAGGGTTGAGTGCTAACCGCTGACCGCTCAATGCTTACACCAATCCGTTGCGAGATCGCTTCAAACTTGATCAGGATCTACTCCCATAGCTCGTAAGCGAGCAGCCAGTTGCTCAGCTCGTTGTTGAGCTTGAGCGGCTTGTTGTTGAGCTTGAGTAGCTTGTTGTTGAGCTTGAGCTGCTTCTTCTTGAGCTTGAGTAGCTTGTTGTTGAGCTTGAGCTGCTTCTTCTTGAGCTTGAGCTGCTTCTTCTTGAGCTTGCACTGCTATTTCTTCAGCAGTAGGTAGCACAATTCCGTCATTAGTAGCCCAACGTAACCAAGTAGTATCAACATTATTTTTATAGACCCCTTGCCAACGAACTAAGGCTAATCCTAATCTTTCGCTAATTAGTCGTCCTTGTTCATCTTCAGTTAAAGGCTGATAGACGCCATTGTGCAACCTAAATCCGGCAAAATCCTCTGGATTAAACGGGTCGTACCAAAAATATTCGG
>NZ_JAAHHE010000524.1:0-3540 GCF_010692525.1 Moorena sp. SIO3B2 | reverse complement strand
CTTGTCATGAGGCTATTCCTTACCTACCAAACGTAATTGAACGGTGATTCGGGCAGTCTCGCCCATCTTCTCACAAGGAAGTGGCGCGCAAGTATTTCACCCAAACTGACATCAAATTATACTGTAGGTTTATTATTATCTACTGACTAATTAACATAAGCGGACTTATTGGTATTTTAGTTCGCCTGTTTACGCAATAGTTTATCCCCTTAGTAATGACTCTGATGGGAAGTAGTTCTGTAGTCGGAATTCCGGTAACGGAACAGAGTCGATTCCTGGAATTAGAATTGGGTCGTGTGTTGGTGACATACCCCAAGTACATGAAGTTGACAGGTCTGAGTACGCCATCAAAATGGATTCTTATTGCTTTCCGGAAAGCAATAAGGGAATCTTGCTAGAATGTTGACTGGTTATGATTCAGACATGGTCAAAGAGACAGCAAAAATTACTCCTATAAACTATTTCACACTTTCCGGAAAGCCATCTAAGATGGGAGTATAGGCAAAGCACTTTGATACTTAACCCGATGGCTGCGTTCGCGCAGCGTGACCAAAGGTCAATCGCGTAGCGTCTCTGTAGGAGAATCACACTGCATCAATGCATCAATAAATGCGCCCGCCACCATGTTGAAGGTAGAGGGATGGATGAGTTTTGAAACCGGACTGTTAAGGGTTGCGATCACACTTATCTATAGCGCTACTGCCTCATGGATGCTTGCACCAGGTCTTCATTGATACTGCTGATCTTGGCCAAATTTCGGTTGTATACCCTACTACCAGATAAGGGTAGGGATTGGTTGTGATCGCTTTTAGCGTATCTATTCCACTAGAGCTTTATCGATGCAGCATGCTCTAGTTCCTGAAAGGGTTGATAGAACAATCTCGTTACTCTCACGAGCTACTTGCGGTGGCCCCACTGTCAGTTTTTACTGTGGGTACGGATAAGCAGGTACAAAAAATCAATTGCACATTTAAAAAAAACTCAAAGCCTTGTATGGTAAGGGTTACATAGATTTGGAGTAGGCAATTAATTCTGTGTAGGTGCTTAGCGATCGCATTCAGCATATGGTTATTGGTAGTGGATAGTGAGTATAGCAGGTCTAGGGGTCTAACTTCAAACTTCTAAATGTTAAATCAAATTTTCCTATTATGGAAATAATTATGTTATAATTACTTACCAAAAAAATATATATTTCCTAAAAATTTATTAATTATGGAATTAAGTTATTTTATGGAACTGAGTGATTTTATTGCCTTAGTGGCTTTAGTTATATCAATTTATAGTATATGGGTACAAAATAAAGGGGTTAAGCAAGAGTTATTAATAACAAATGTTAGTGAATATACTAAAAGGTATCAGGAAATTTTTGAAAAGTTACCAAGAATGGTTTTAGATGAAAACTTTGATATTAATAGTTTATCAGATGCAGATAAAGAAATGGTAGTTCGTCCAGTATGGATTTATTTTGATTTATGTTATGAACAATATCTTTTACATTATGAACTAGATATTGTAGATAAAAAACTATGGAAATATTGGGAAGCGGGCATGGTTTCTGCTTTTAGTAGACCTTCATTTTACATATGTTGGAATATTATTAATGGGATTTCAGCTTACCCCAGGAACTTTACTAATTTTGTTAATCACAAAATGTCACAACTTCATAATTAAAAATGAGTATTATAATACATATTTGGACGGGCGAAATGCCTGAAAAAGCTCCGTTTAATGCTATATATGGTGGAAATGTTGAACATGTTTCAATTACAATAATTGACCTTCAGAATGAGGAAAAACCAATATATATTAGTCATCGCCCAAAAGATCCTAAAATAGACCCTAGAATAGATATCACGAATGTTAATGAAGTTGAAAAATATCTATTAAAATATTTATTAAAAGGTTATGTGCCAAAATCACAATCTATTTCTTTAAAAAAAGATTGTGATTTGCAAAAACGTGAACCTGATATTGAAATGCATATGTCTAGTTCATATTTAAATATACCAAGAATGATTCTTTATTCTGAAAAATATTTACAAAATGAATTGTCTGAATCTGAATGTTTATATCATATAGATAAAAATAATTCTTCTTCCGTAGTTGTAAATTTAATTCGTCAAGGATTAAATTGTCCGAATATGAAAAAAACATGTGGTATCTGTAACAGGAGTAGTAATCAAAAATGTACGGTTATTATACTTTGGTTATTGAGGATTTTTGTAATATTTGGAGTTTTAGTATCTAGTAGTTTTTTATTCTTTTTATTAGATGATGGTAATTTACCAATTAAAATACAAAATATTCTTATAATATCGTTTATAATTTTGCCTGCACTTTTGGTTTTATGGGGATTTAGTTGGTTCTATAATATAGAAATATGTGTAATTGGATTAATACCTAGCTGGAATATTTGGTCTTCTATATCATTACAAATTTTGATTGAAAGAATAAATAAAATAATGGAAAAAGAAAAGCATAAAACTTGTCCACGCACAAGAAAGGGAATTTTTAATTTTTAATTTAATTATTTCAGAATATTAATTTAAAAATGTTATGGTTTCATAGTTATAAAGTATGAGCATTATAATACATATTTGGACTGGTAAAATGCCTAAAATGGCTATCTTTAATGCTATATATGGTGGAAATGTTGGACACGCTTCAATTACA
Source organism: Moorena sp. SIO3B2 (assembly GCF_010692525.1). Classification (NCBI taxonomy): domain Bacteria; kingdom Bacillati; phylum Cyanobacteriota; class Cyanophyceae; order Coleofasciculales; family Coleofasciculaceae; genus Moorena; species Moorena sp. SIO3B2. The sequence continues at coordinate 867 of NZ_JAAHHE010000524.1, read as the reverse complement.
ATAGTAGATCTTCAGAATGAGGAAAAACCAATATATATTAGTCATCGTCCAAGAATAAATATCACACATATCAGTGAAGTTGAAAGAGATGATTCTATACTATATGTATTAAAAGGTTATGCACCAAAAGCTGAACCGATTTCTTTTAAACAAGACTGTGAGCTTCGAAAAAGAAAACCAGATATTGAAATGCATATTCCTGGTTGGTATTTAAATATATCAAGAATGATTCTTTATTCTGAAAAGTATTTGCAAAATGAATTGCCTAAATCTGAATGTTTATATCATATAGCAAAAAATAATTGTTGTGCAGTAGTTGTAAATTTTATTCGTCAAGGATTAAATTGTCCGAATATTAAAAAAACATGTGGTATCTGTGACAGAGGAAAGAATCAAAAAGGTACAACTACAATGAATTGGTTATTGAGAATTATTATGATAGTTTCATATGTTATGGGACTTTCAGTTACATTACGTATTATTGTTAGGAATCTAGAAGATACTGGTTTACAAACGGGACGTATTCCGATTATATTATCTGTAATTTCGGCTTCCCTTATGTTTTTTTGGTTGTTTGGTTGGTTTTCTAATATTGAAAGAGGCATTATTGGATTAATACCATGTTTGAATATTTGGTCGCCTATAACATTACAAATTTTTGTTAAAAGAATAAATAAAATAATAGATAAAAAGAAACATAAGTTTCGTTGTCCTAGAACAAGGAAGGGAATTTTTTATTATTTAAATAAAGTTTTTGATTATTTAATGAAGGGAATTCTTTATTATTTAAAGTTTTTGATTATTTAAAGTTAATACTTCAGTCTTTTTTAGATTGATTATGTTTCTTTTGTCTAACGGGGTTATATT